>NZ_JTJP01000037.1:0-114801 GCF_001678575.1 Gallibacterium genomosp. 1 | reverse complement strand
GGCTAAATGTTCTTCTCATCTTAATATCCTTTTTTGTGATAGTTTACCACCTATTGAGGACTGCAAAATTAGGATATCACTATACACCAATCAAAATTACTCAACCTTCACAATACTCCCCTCCCCAATAATTATTTGTCTGACGCCTTTAAATCTGCCTATTTCAAATCTTTTAAACGATGTAATGAAATTTCAGTCGTTGTATTATATCTAGTGTTATAGTTATCGAAGGCTTTGGTACCATTTAAATTAATTTAAATCATAAGAGATTTATTATGCCTATTGAATTATTGACTGAATTTAAATATAAAATTCGTGCATCTATGTTTACCTTTTGGAACGAAGATGATATTGAAATTACCTTGCAAGCTACACCTGCTTTCCTCAGCTATAATCAAGACATTGCTGACGATTGTGTAGTCTTGGATATTCACGAATTAGTAGCCTCTCTAAAAATAAGTCCTCCAGCTAAAAGCTATCTTTTGACCTGTGAATGTGGGTATGCTGACGATGTTGGCATTACTGCTCCCATCTTACTCACTCATATTAAAGAATATATTTATTGGGATTTGGATATAACCCATTATCGCGCCATTTTATCCTTGCCTTATGCCGAAATTCCTGAAGGCATATTGCGTTTGATTTTTCCTAAACAGCAATATCGCAATGCCATTATCAGATTAGTGAAAACGTTACAACACTTTATTCTCAATGGCGTTGAAATCGATCTGTTAGAACCCCAGGATTTTACAAGAACTTATGACGCTGCTGCACTGGTAGATAGCATCAAACAGGAGCATCCGCAACTTAAATTTATTTCCGTGGATGAAATCAATCCTCACGGCTGCAATCACGAAGCGATTTTGAAGTATCAATTTTAGTTCGTTGATTACAATAGCAACCAACCCAACGCAAGAAAGAAAATTAATTGGAACTTGCGTTGGGATATTTTTGGATAAAAGAAAATTATTTTCGGCGTTGTTGCAATTCTACCTGACGCATTCCCCAGATACATAACGGAATAAAGGCTAGCAACACCAGTGAACCTAAAATAACACTCTGCCAAGCAAAATGTCGCCATAAGAAAATCAGATAAAAGCCGACAACACTTGAGCCGAAATAATAAAACGAGAGATATAACGCTGAGGCTAATGCTCTTGCCTGTTTAGCCTGTTTGCCGACCCAACCGCTTGCCAATGCGTGTGTTGTAAAAAAACCAACGCTACAGATTAATAACCCCATAATAATTAATGGCAATGATGACACCAACAACCATAACACCCCAACAATCAACACGCACCAGCCAAAAAACATTCCTTGTAAAGAGGAATAACGTTGTGTTAATTTTCCGGTCAAACTGGCGGCAAAGGTGCCGCTTAAATAGCATAAGAAAAGCAAAGAAACTTGTGTGGTCGAAAAATTATAAGGTTCGCTTAGCAGACGTAAACTCACTACAGAATACAGATTGATAAAGACACCGAACCCTAACCCTCCAATAAAAAATGTTCGCCATAATTTCGGATTACGGATATGTCCGCACAAATTATTTTTTAAATTCGTAAATTCTAATGTTTGCTTTTGGAAATGCTGCTCTTTAGGTAAACAATAAATAATCAGCAGTGCGCCGATAACCGCCAATATTCCGCAAAACAGCATCGGCATATTCAGCCCGAAATGATCAGCAAGAAACCCGCCCAATAAACGCCCTGAAATGCCGCCTAATGAGTTCGCAGCGATATATGAACCGACAACCGAAGTAATCGAACGCGGTTCAAATTCCTCACTAATATAAGCCACCGCAACTGCCGGCAATCCGCCTAAGGTTACCCCTTGAATAACACGCAATGTGATCCAACTACTGACACTATCAGCAAAATAAAGAATGATGCCCAAAATCGCCGTTAAAATTAGGCTAATCATCATCATTAGTCGCCGTCCGAAACGATCCGCCAATAAAGCCCACGGAATTAAACTCAAACTTAACCCTAATGAAGCACCGGCAAAGATCCAATTCGACAGAGTAATCGACACCTGATAAGTTTTCGCAAACTCTGCCAGAATCGGTTGTGCTGAATATAAATTACAGAACACTAAGAAAGAAGAGAATGCCAGTGCTGCACTGGCAAAATAGAATTCTCGAGAACGGAGTGTAATCATAATGCTGTATCATTTTAGGATTTAGGAAAGTATGATTTTATCTTAATCCTTTAACATTTCTTTTACAAACATTTTATTCTGCACAATATTGTAACACTGTCACTTTATCCCCGACTCGCACTACGCCACTATTCAACGGCACCAAATTAATACCAAATAACGGCTCACCATCAGCATTGGTATGCATTTTCTTTAAAGTACGGAAAGGCTCGCATTTTGCATCCAATTCTCCACTTTGCAAATTTCTGGTTGTTAAAATGCAACGAGATGATGGCTTGGCGTGGAAAAATTCCACTTCACCAATCTTAATTTTTAACCACTGCTCTTCAGCAAATGCCTCCTCGCCCGTTACCACCAAATTAGCACGAAATTGATCAATACTAATTGCTGTTGGGCACGCTGCCTGTACCGCATCAAAAGAACGTTGAGTAGCCAACAACAATGGGTAACCATCCGCGAATGAAACACTATTTTCAGGCATTTTTTTCACAAAACGTTGATCCACTTCCCCTAACCAACGTAATACCACCTCTTCCTGCAGTTTTTCGCTAAACCAACGATTAATATGCGCCGGCGCAACAAATGAAGGGAAATGCGTTCCCCACACTTCACAGCTTTCCTGCACATTAAAATCACGATAACGTACTACAATTTGCGAACCATCACAATGACGCACAATCAACCCTTGAGCCACCGGAAATGCAGAAAGTTGATATAAGGCACCGTGCTTACGCGCAGTAATAAATTTTCCATTAACATCCGTCAACATAAATTCACGATCAAAATTCAAACCGTGCGGCTGTACATACGCTTGTTGCACAAAATAGGGCTGTGTCGATTTGATTGGGAATAGGGTGATTTTTTGTACTTGATTCATTTTGCTTCTCCTCTTTTTTGCGCCTGTATCGACATTAATCTATAACGTTTTCAACTTAAAAGCCATATTTTTAATAAAAACATACCCTTTAAGCAGATCTTATAACGATTAAACAGAAAAAATCGTGATATCTTAATTTTTTTACAAAAATTATAAAAAATTGTTTGACACCATCTAATTTTTAATTTTATTATCTATACACAATTTAAATAAAAGCTGATTTTTATAAAAAACATCTAATAAAAATTAGAGTTTGTTAGAAAAAATCACACTTACTACATAGATTCTTATAAAAACATACAGGAGAAAGTTATGAAACTCGTTAGTGCAATTATTCAACCGTTCCGTTTGGATGAAGTTCGTGAAGCCTTGACCGACATTGGTGTACACGGTATCACGGTTAGTGAAGTCAAAGGTTTCGGTCGCCAAAAAGGGCATACTGAAATTTATCGTGGCAGCGAATATACCATCGACTTTTTACCAAAAATTCAGATCGATATTGCTGTCGGCGATGATTTAGTGGAAAACGTGATTGAAACCATTGTGGAAGCCGCCCAAACCGGTCGTGTCGGCGATGGCAAAATTTTTGTATTGCCACTTGAACAAGTTGTCCGTATTCGCACACGAGAAACCGGAGATGATGCACTCTAAATTCATTCAATAATGCAAACACAACACACTTAGGGGAAATGAAAATGAAAAAATATCGTTGGTTATTGGCATTCCTGCCAATCACGGCTCACGCAGAACTTACTGATTGGATACAACCAATCTCCGCCATCAGTGCCGGAGATACCGCTTGGGTTATGTTAGCCGCCATTTTAGTGCTATTTATGACTATTCCGGGGTTAGCACTCTTTTATGCCGGAATGGTTCGTAAGAAAAATATCCTTGCCACAATGGTACAAAGTTTCGCTGTTTGCTGCTTAGTAGCAGTGATTTGGTTAGTCTGCGGATACAGTTTAGCCTTTACACCGAACAACGCCTTTATTGGTGGCTTAGATCGCCTATTCCTAAACGGATTAAACGTTTTTACTGAACAAGAAAAACTCACTATTTATCCGGGTGCAGGCTCAATTCCGGAATCAGTATTTATGGTATTCCAAATGGCGTTCGCCATCATTGCCGGCGCGATTATTACCGGTGCTTTTGCTGAAAGAATTAAATTTGGTGCGGTTTTGGTTTTTGTCGGAATCTGGACATTATTGGTTTACGTCCCGACTGCCCACTGGGTATGGAGTATCGGCGGTTGGTTAGCGGAAGACGGTGTTCTCGACTACGCAGGTGGAACCGTTATCCATATTAACGCCGGTGTTGCTGGATTATGTGCTGCGCTCTTTATCGGCAAACGTATTGGTTATGGCAAAGATGCAATGCCTCCATACAACCTTACATTAACCTTAATCGGTTGTGCGATGCTTTGGATTGGTTGGTTCGGTTTTAACGCTGGTTCTGCCCTTGCTGCCGACAGCCGTGCCGGAATGGCATTAGCCACCACACAAATTGCTGCCGCAGTTGCCGCATTAACTTGGATGCTTTGCGAAGTAATCAACAAACATAAACCGTCCGCATTAGGTTTGGCATCCGGCGCAGTGGCAGGATTAGTTGGTATTACCCCGGCAGCAGGTTTCGTCTCCGCACAAAGTGCAGTGTTAATCGGCTTAATTACCAGTGTATTCTGCTTCGTGGCAGTCACCAAAATTAAATACAAATTAGGCTATGATGATTCGCTGGATGCATTCGGGATTCACGGTATCGGCGGTATTGTAGGTGCGGTATTGACAGGTGTCTTTGTTTCAACCGATATTACCGGCGGCGATGCCAGCGTATTGGCTCAAGTAGAAAGTGTCGTAATTACTTTAATCTACAGTAGTGTAATGTCTGTCATCATCCTTTGGGTAATGAGCAAATTTACAGACATCCGCGTTTCAACCGATGAAGAACGCCAAGGTTTAGACCTTGTTTCTCACGGCGAACGTTTAGAATAATAACCTCCAGTCACTAACCTATTGCTGCACCGATGAAAAAAGGTGCAGCTTTTTTGATCGGCACCTTTCTCAATTCTGCTTATTCAGCAGTAAGTTTAATAAAGATTAGCCCGTTTAGAATGTAAAATCGTCTGTAAATTAGATGAAGTAAGATAATCTTTTTGTTTCATACCAAACTCCCAATAACCAAAAAGCGCGTTGGTACGCGCCTTTTAGCATTATTTAATTTTCATTAATTCGGTTTAATAATTTATAAAAAATGGTTTCCTGACGACTTGCCAACGTTTGGAAATCGCCTTGCTCAACCACTTGGGCATTATCCATTACTACAAGTTGATCAAACTGTTCCAAACCGCTTAACCGGTGGGTCACCATAATCAATGTTTTATCTCGGCAGTGTTGCAATAACAGGGCAAGAATATGACGTTCCGTTTCACGATCCAAGCCCTCCGTCGGTTCATCTAATAAAATTATCGGAGCAGATGATAATAAAACTCGTGCAATCCCCAAACGGCGTTGTTCACCACCAGATAACGTTCTGCCACCATCACCAAGCCAGCTATCCAACCCCTGCTCTTGTTCAAGCAGATACTCTAACCCCACTTGCTTAATCACCTCATTAAGCTTTTGATCATCGGCATTAGGATTTGCCAGTAACAAATTTTGACGTAACGTATCACTAAAAATATGAACACGTTGTGTCAGTAGGATCATCTGTGAACGCAATGTTGGCTCACTATAAGCCGCTATCGGTTCACCTGCCAACAAAATTTGCCCCTGTGTTGCATCATAATTACGAATCAGAAGCTGCAATAATGTTGATTTACCACTACCGGTTTTTCCCAAAATGGCTATTTTTTGTTGTGCGGTGAAAGTGAGATTAATGCCTGATAACGCCTGTTCGGTACGATCCGGATAATGAAAATGAACATCTTGAAATGTTAATAATTTATCTGTGTGGCTTAGGTTGATTTGTTCAAGGTTGCCGTCAAATGTGACTAACGGCTGCTGCGTAATAATATCATTTACACGTTCCGCCGAAGCAATAACCTGCCCTAAGTGTAAGAATGCCGCACCAATCGGCATTAAAATTTCAAACGAGGCTAACGCAGAAAAAGTGACCAAGGCAATCAATGCCAATTTAAATTCATCATTGCCCATTGGCGTTGCTGCCGCCATCCATAATGTGCAAACAATCATTAAGCCATTGATAAACAACAAAATCGCACTGGACAAGCCTGATAACTGTGCCTCTTTTTGTTGATATTGCAACCAACTTTTTTCTGTTGTTGCTAATTGTTGTTTTAAATTATCGCTGGCATTAAACAGCAATAATTCAGCTTGAGCTTGGATATATTCAACAAATTGACTGCGGTATTGCGCTCGGGTTGCCGTCAGTTTTGCCCCGAACTTTCTACCCAAACGATAAAAAATGGTTGGTAACACCACTAATAACAATAAAAGCGTGCTTGCAATGAAACAGGCAATAGTTTTATCGAGAAAACTTAAGCCAATGCCGATAAAAAGAATCATCAAAACTGCACTGACGAACGGTGCAAACAACCGTAAATAAAGGGTATCCAGCGTATCCACATCCGCTACTAACCGATTCAATAATTCGCTATTACGATAACGGCTCAACACTGCCGGACTTAACGGAATAATTTTGGAAAAAATCATTACACGTAATTTTGCCAAAATTTCAAAGGTCACATCGTGGGTTACTATTTTCTCAAAATAACGTGCCACCGTACGTCCAACCGCCAATCCCCTTACTCCGGCAGAGGGATAGAAAAAATTAAACATTAACGACACGCCGGCAATAGCCGCTGCAGCTAAGAACCAGCCGGAAAGAGTTAATAAACCAATACTCGCCGCCAAACCGGTCAACATCAAAATAATGCCTAACACCAAACGTGCCGGTGAATGTTTAAACATCGCTAAAAATGGTAATAATGATCGCATCACTTTATCCTTAATTCACTTCCGTTTGTCGTTGTGCCAATAATTCAGCAAAAAATCCTTGATGTTGTAACTGAGTAAATTGTCCCTGTTGCACAATTTCCCCTGCTTGCATCACTAAAATACTATCGGATTGTTTCAAATCCTCAATGCGATGGGTGATCATTAATGTAGTTTTCGCTTTGCCTAATTGTTGTAAACTGTTCAACACCTGATTCTCAGAACGGGCATCCAAACTGGCGGTCGGCTCGTCCAATAGCAATAATGGCGTATCCTGCTTCAATAACGCTCTTGCCACCGCTAAACGTTGTGCTTGCCCAACTGATACCCCAAAACCACCATCCTGTAATGGTTTATCCAATAAAGGGATCAGTTCTTCAACATAAGCCTGTTGCAAAGCAGATTTGAGTTGTTCATTGCTAGCATTCTGATTAGCAAGACATAAATTTTCACGAATCGTGCCTTGCAACAATAATGGATTTTGCCCAACCCAAGCCAGTTTTTGTCGCCATACATTCAAATCCAGTTGATTCAGTTCAATACCATTAATCAATAAACTTCCTCGATAAGGTAAAAATCCCAATAACACATTCATCAGTGAGGTTTTTCCAGCACCGCTTTGCCCTACCAATGCGATATTTTCACCTGCATTAATGGTGAAAGTTAATGGTTTAGTCAATGCCTTACCTGCCGGAGACAACACCTCTAACGCTTTTGCTTCGATATGAATCGTGTTGCTATTAATTGTTTCACTTCCTTGCTGTGCGATTAAAAAATCCTGAGTAAGGAACTCTTCTATTGTATCTGCTGCCCCAATTGCAGCCGCTTTGTCGTGATAATAAGTGCCGAGATCACGCAATGGTTGATAAAACTCCGGAGCTAAAATCAAGCAGAAAAAGCCTGCAAACAATGTTACCCCCGTATCATAACTACCGAATTCGATTTGACCTAAATAACTGAAACCGAAATAAACTGCCGTCAAGGCAATAGAAATTGAAGTGAAAAATTCAAGTACTGCTGAAGAGAGAAAAGCGATTTTCAATACATCCATCGTTGTTTCACGGAAATCTTCAGTACTATCTTCAATTTGTTCCGTCTGTTGATGCGTTCGGTTAAAAATACGTAAATTTTCCAATCCCTGTAAACGATCTAAAAATTGACCACTTAGGCGAGAAAGCATAGTGATATTACGCTGATTGGCTTCCGCTGCCTTCATACCCACCAACGCCATAAAAATAGGAATCAATGGTGCCGTCAACAATAAAATCAAACCTGCCGCCCAATTTACCGGAAAAATAGCGATCAATAGGATCAATGGTGCCGCAACCGACAAATATTGTTGAGGTAAATAACGCGCATAAAAATTATGTAGATTCTCTACCTGCTCCAAAGCCAGTGTTGCCCAACTACCTACCGGTCTATAAGCCAATGTTGCCGGTCCGACTTGTTGTAATTTATTTAAAATCTGTTGGCGTAAATGCTGACGTAACAATTTCCCGCTGTAAAAGCCAACTTTCTCTCGAGCATAAAGCAACCCTGCCCTAACAAGAAAAATAATCGGCAATACAATAAATGAAGGTAAAAGCTGTTCACGCGGTAACTGTGCAATAATGAGGTCGTGCAGTAATCCTGCCAATAACCAAGTTTGAACAACTAATAGAATTGTTGAAATAATCGCAAATAGAAGGTTTAATCTTAAAGGCTTGCGAATCAGTTTATTTTGCTGTTTTAACCAGTTTTGTAATTGCTTTTGGCGTGATTTTTCCATAACGGTTTAAAGACAAAAAGAGAAACAAAATCCCCTCAAAAGATTGAGGAGAATGACATCATTAAGCACCTTTCGCTGATTGTGCATCAAGATAACGTTCAGCATCCAACGCTGCCATACATCCGGTTCCCGCTGAAGTAATTGCTTGACGATAATGTTGATCCATCACATCGCCGGCAGCAAATACCCCCTCAACGGAAGTAGCAGTTGCATTGCCTTGTAAGCCTGATTTCACCACAATATAACCATTATTTAACGCTAATTGACCAGCAAAAATATCGGTATTCGGTGCGTGACCAATCGCTACAAAAACACCATCTACACTCAAAGTTTCTTGTTGTTCAGATTGTGTGTCTTTTAACTGTAAGTGAGTAACCCCCATATTGTCCCCACAAACCTCCGCTAAAGTACGATTAGTGTGCAACACGATTTTCCCTTCTTCCACCTTCTTCATTAGACGATCCAAGAGAATTTTTTCGCTACGAAATTCATCACGACGATGCACTAAATGTACAGTGGACGCAATATTAGCTAAATATAACGCCTCTTCTACAGCAGTATTACCACCACCAATCACAGCTACCGGCTTATTGCGATAGAAGAAACCATCACAAGTAGCACAAGCTGATACACCGCGACCTTTATAATTCTCTTCCGATGGTAAGCCTAAATATTTTGCCGATGCTCCAGTAGCAATAATTAGGGCATCACAAGTAAATGTTTGGCTATCACCATATAAAGTGAATGGACGCTTGGCGAGATCAACTTTATTAATATGATCGAACACAATTTCTGCTTCAAATTTTTCAGCGTGTTCCAACATTCTTTGCATTAATTCGGGGCCTGTGGTTTCACCTGCATCACCTGGCCAATTTTCAATTTCATTGGTTGTAGTTAATTGTCCACCTTGTTGTAAACCGGTTACCAATACTGGTTTTAAATTTGCACGCGCTGCATAAATTGCAGCAGTGTAACCTGCTGGGCCGGAACCTAAAATTAATAATTTACTATGTTTTGTTTCCATTTTTTGCCTCTACTCTTGTTCTTACAAAAACGCCGTTAATACAACAATGAATATACTAACCGACGATATTTATTCGTTAACGGATCACTATTTCCTAAAGCTGATAAAATCGCCAAATATTGACGTTTAACCTCTCCCTCTTCAGCATTTAGATCTTTTTGTAAAATTGATAATAACAAATTCAATGCTTCTTCATTACGATTCGCTTGATGCAGTTGTACCGCTAATTTAATCGCAATTTCCGCTGTCGGATTTTTTTGATAATCCTGCTGTAACTGCTGAATTTCCGGTGTATCTGCCGCTTGAATTAATAATTCGATTTGTGATTGCAAACCTTGCCAACGACTATCCCTATCTTGTAATGGAATCTGATTAAGAATTTCCTGTGCCGGCTCAACCTTTTTCATTGCAATATAGGTTTCAGCATATAACAGCGCAACCTCACTGTTTTTCTTATCGGAAAGTTCCCACGCCTGTTTTAACAGCGGTAATGCTTGTTCATAATTTTCTACTGCTAAATAATCCAACGCTTGATTAAATTTGATTTCGTCCTCTTTCGGCAAAATTACTTGCAAACGTTGTTCCAATTCCGCCTCTGGTAACATACCTTGAAAACCATCCACCGGTGCGCCATCTTTAAAAAGATAGGTGGTAGGCAGCGCTTGAATACGAAATTGCGCAGCAATCATCTGTTCCGTTTCGCAATTAACCTTCGCAATAATAAACTGCCCTGCATATTTTGCAGCAAACTGTTCCATTGTTGCGACAAAATCAAGCGAAGTACGATCCGAAGGTGCATAAAACAGAAATACCAGTGGGTGAGTTTTCCCCATATCCAGCACTTCTGCCAAATTTTGCTCGTTTACTTCAATAATTTGTTGCATATATTATCCCTGCTCTTCCAACAAAAGTTATTAAAGTTTAACAAAAAGCAAATACATTCGCAGTATCAATTTAGAATGATTCCATCTATTGTAGGATTTTTCAGCGGAACACTTAATCAAGAAAGAAGTTATAAGTACTTTTGTGTATAATTTGCCGGTTAAATTTATTATGAGAACGATTATGGATTTATTAAAACTAAAATGGCAAGCATTGGCACCTACCTTCTCTTTTTCTCAACAATCTGTAGAGCCGCAACAAACTTTTTGGGATCTTCAGCCAAGAGCCACTGCCGCTATTGATAATTGGCTGGCACAAAATAGCAATGCAATTTTAGTGCTAAAAGGCGAAGAGCAGTTTGTCGATTTGCTAAGACTGCAACACTATTTAATAGAGCATTATTTTGCCGATAAACCTGTAACAGTGAATGGCGTGCATTACCAATTTCAGCAGCCTGATGCCAATGATTTTCCGACAATTGAGATGCGTCCGGCGCAATCCGTACAAGATAACTTTGCTCAACGGTATTGGGTGAAATGTGCCGATTATCTCTCTCCACAATATCTTTTTGGGCAAGTGTTGCAACTGGTTAACAGTAATAAAATCCAACTGATACCGGGTTTAATTCACCAAGTGAACGGTGGTATCCTCATTTTGTCTGCTGCGCAGTTACTCTCTCAGTTTGACCTTTGGCAACGTTTATTAAGCATTCTGCAACAGCAACAATTTCATTGGCAATTGGATGATATTTTACAGCGTCAAATCTGCGTTATTCCGCCGATGCCATTGAAATTAAAATTAATTATTGTAGGCAGTCGAGATAATCTTGCCGAATTTGAAACTTTTCAGACCGATCTTTATCAATTAGCAGATTATGCTGAAATTGCCGCTTATACGGACATTGAAGATCAAGCACAGCAGCAACAATGGACAAGCTATCTATGCAATTTGGCACAAAATGAGCTGCAATGTGAACTCGATCTTTCCGCCATTAATCGGATTTATCAATGGCTGACCAGAGAAAGTGAAGATCGGCATTTAATCGCCAATTCACCAACACAGCTTATCACTATTCTGAAAGGTGCATTAAGTTATCAAGCAAACAGCAACGATAACATCATTAATGCGGAAATGGTGGAACAATTCTATCAGCAACAGTGTTATCAACGCGATCTGTTGCAGCAACGCAGTTATCAAAGCATTCTTGCTGAACAGGTTTACATCGACACTGAGGGCGAAGAAATCGGACAAATCAATGGCCTATCCGTGATTGAATATCCGGGTGTTCCTTATAGTTTCGGTGAACCGTCCCGTATCAGTTGTTTAGTGCAAATCGGCGAAGGAGGTGAAATTGTCGATGTTGATCGCAAAAATGAATTGGCCGGCAATATTCACAGTAAAGGAATGATGATTGCACAATCTTGTTTAAGCAATATTTTGCAATTACCGAGTCAACTTCCCTTCTCCGCTTCACTGGTTTTTGAACAGTCGTACACTGAAATTGACGGCGACAGTGCCTCATTAGCCATGTTATGTGTGCTTGTCAGTGCGCTTGCCGAATTACCGTTACCGCAAAATATCTCGGTAACAGGCGCTATCGATCAATTCGGCTTAGTTCACGCTGTTGGCGGCGTCAATCAAAAAATTGAAGGCTTCTTCGCCATTTGCCAACAACGTGGTTTAAATGGTCGCCAAGGCGTTATTATTCCTGCCGTTGTCTGCAATCAACTCAGCCTAAATCAAGAAGTGATTGATGCGGTGAGAAATCAACAATTCCATCTTTGGATTGTGGAGGATGCGGCACAAGCATTACAAATTTTATTACAACGTGATTTAATCGAAATGCCGGATAAAATTTATCACACCGATAATCGTCCGTTAAATCAACTCATTTTGCAGAATATCGAACAAAAATCAGAACATAAATCAGGTTGCTCAAAGTGGTTTTCCTGGTTAAGTGCGATGAAAAAAGCATAAAACGAACAAAAACTGATCCGACCATTCAGCTAACAGATGTAAGCTATTTTAAAAAGTATTTTTCCTTGCTAAAATAGTTCACATCTCGTTTTCCCTTTTTGGAAAAATCTTTTTATGCATATCGCAGGAGATCAGTATGCCTAACACAAGTACACAAAAAAGAAATTTTACCGCTCAGAAATCATTTAATTATGAAGACTTATTAGCTTCCGGTCGAGGCGAATTATTCGGCGAAAAAGGACCGCAACTACCAGCACCATCAATGTTAATGATGGATCGTATTGTCGAAATGGATGAATATAAAGGTCGATTTGGCAAAGGTTATATTGAAGCTGAACTTGATATACGCCCAGATTTACCATTTTTCGGTTGTCATTTTATTGGCGATCCCGTAATGCCCGGCTGCTTAGGTTTAGATGCAATGTGGCAATTAGTCGGTTTCTTCTTAGGGTGGATCGGTGGTGAAGGTAAAGGACGAGCATTAGGAGTAGGTGAAGTAAAATTCACTGGACAAATTTTGCCTACTGCTCAAAAGGTAACTTATCGCATCCATTTAAAACGTGTAATTAACCGCAAACTAATTATGGGATTAGCAGACGGAGAAGTAGAAGTTGACGGTCGTATTATTTATACTGCGACTGATCTAAAAGTAGGATTATTCCAAGATACAACAATGTTCTAATAATCAAATCAAATAAAGATGGGAAATTTTCCATCTTTATTATTATAAAAATTATTTTTAGTTATTAAATATCAAACCTATTTTCTAATGACATACTGACAAAAATTATAATAATGATTACTAAAAATCATATTTTCTTATAAATCTCATTCTTTAATTTTTTAAATTATCTCATTATAATAGTTTCCTTTTATCAATTAACAGGAGAAGCTATGTCACAAAATACAGAACATGTTAACAATCAAGTTAGCAATGCTTTAGATTTACAAAATGTTGATTGGCATTCATTATTAGATGAACGACATTTACTTAATATTTTTAATGGCTGGATTGTTCCTTATTCAATTAAAATTTTATTAGCTATCGTTATTTTCTTGGTTGGGAAGCGACTAGCAAAATTTATTAGTAAATTATTAGCAACAATGATTCTTCGCACAGTAAAAGATGAGATGTTAAGTGAATTTATTCGATCAATTGCCTATTTTGCTTTATTATTAATTGTAGTAATCGCATCACTCTCTCAACTAGGCATTAATACTACCTCTTTGGTAGCATTAATTGGTGCTGCCGGTTTAGCTATCGGTTTATCCCTACAAAATTCACTGCAAAATTTTGCTGCTGGTGTGATGATTTTGATATTTAAACCTTTCCGTAAAGGGGACTTTATCGAAGTTGCCAGTGGTTCCGGAACAGTAACACAAATTGGTTTATTAATGCTGGAACTAAGAACTGGAGATAATAAAACTGTATTAGTGCCGAATAATCAAATTTTCACACAAAAAATTACCAATTATTCTTTAAATTCGACTCGCCGTATTGACTTTATTTTTGATATTTCTTACGAATCGGATATTACCAAAGCAAAAGAAATTATTGCACGTTGTTTGCAAGAAGAACCTCGTGTATTAAAAGAACCAGCACCATTAATCGCAGTGGGTGCATTAGCGGCAAGTAGTGTTCAGTTATTTGTTCGTCCTTGGGTAAAAACTGCTGATTACTGGGGTGTACATTTTGATATTATGGAAAAAGTAAAATTAGAGTTTGATGAAGCTGGTATCGATATTCCGTTTAATCAACTGGATATTAATTTTCCTGAAAAAGCAGTAGAAATTATTAAGCAAAATTCAGAAAATAAATAAACTTTAATTCCAAAAATCAAGGCGTGTTCAAATTAGCACGCCTTTATTGTTGCAATAATCGTTTGGTATATTCGGTCTGTGGATCAGAAATTATTTCTAATGTATCTCCATATTCAATGATTTGCCCATCCTGCAACACTAATAATTGATCAGAAATATGTTTAATAATTCCAATATTTTGCCCAATATAAATATAAGCGATACCTAATTGTTCCTGTAATTTCAGTAATAAATTAATTAATTGAGCGCGTACTAAAGAGTCAAGAAAATTAAGTGCATCATCGACAATAATAACTTCCGGCTCTAAAATTACTGTTCTTGCCAGTGCTACCCGTTGTTTTTGACTGATCGTTAAATCACTGAAACGAATATTGGTATGATTCGGTGATAACCCGACTAAACGTAATGTATGAAAAATTTTCCGATTCCGCTCGCGTTCCGAAAGCGGTGTTGCTAATCTTAACGGTAAATCTAATGTCTGTCCCACATTTAAATGTGTATTAAATGTTGAGTTCGGATCTTGGAATAACATACGGATATGTTTAGAACGAAATGAATAGTCACCAAATTTCAGCAATTTATTTTTAAAATAAATTTCACCTCGGCTTGGCTCAGTAATGCCCATAATCATTTTTGCCAAAGTTGATTTACCCGAACTGTTTTCGCCAATAATTGCTAATGTTTGCTTTTGTTCCAATTGAAATGAAATATCTCTAACTGCATCAAAAGCTCGATTAAATAAGGATTTGCCGCTAGTCGGGAAGGTTTTAGTCAAATTCTCAATGCGTAATACTACTTCACCCATCTTATTACTCTTCTTTTCCAGTTAATGTTGCTTGGATCGTAATCGGCTCCACTTTCTCTTTTGTTTCAGAATGAACACGAATATTTAACGGATAATAACAAGCATATTCGTGTTGTTTTAATTTCCGCAACGGTGGTTTTATTACACATTTACGTTGAGAGAATGGGCATCGTGGCCCTAAACGACAACCAATCGGAATATTCGTTAATAAAGGTACCATTCCCGGTAATGCATTAAGCTGAGTTTTAGGCGCCAACGGAATATTATAATCCGGATTGGAATTCATTAACGCCATTGTATATGGATGAAATGGCGAATTCATAATAATCTCTTTCGGTCCACTTTCCACTGATTGACCACAATACAAAACATTAATTGTTTCACACCATTCGCTGACAGAAACTAAATCACTGCTTAAAAATAAAATCGTAGTACCGTGATTTTGATTCATTGCTAATAAAAGACGGTAAATTTGACTTTGTGTATTAGTTCCTAGTGCGGTTGTTGCTTCGTCAGCAATCAATAAACGGGGCTGATTAGCAATTGCCATTGCGATCATCACTTTTTGTCCTTCACCTTCCGTAATTTCGTTAGGATAACTTCGCATAATATCTTTATGATCACGAATACCAACACGATGCAACAATTCCACAACACGCCGCTTTTTCCAACCAAACCAACGCCACCATTTGCCTTTGAAAGTCCAATTTGGAATAGATTGAATCAGCTGATCTCCAATGGTTTTACTTGGGTCGAGATAAGTCAAAGGATCTTGATAAATTAGTGAAATTTCTCTGCCAACCAGTTTACGTCTCTTTGCCGGTGAAAGTTTTAATAATTCAATATCATTAAAACGGAACCGATCCGCACTAATAATCCAATCATCTTTTACAGCATTACAAATTACTTTAGCAATTAAACTTTTCCCTGAACCCGATTCCCCAACTAATGCATAAATATCTTCTTCATTAATAGTTAAGTTCACATTATCAACAATGCGAATTTTTCCATTTGCTGTTTTAATATCAATACATAAATTACGAATATCCAATAAAGCCATTATTTTCTCCCTCCTATGAATAATATTTATAGAAGGATCGTAATAAGCTGTTACTTAATACGTTAATGACCAAAATAGAAAACATTATCGCAGTTCCTGGTAACACAACCGCCCAAGGCGCAATATATAATAAATCAACCGAATCTCTTATCATCGCTCCCCATTCCGGCATTGTTGATGATGCTCCCAAAGAAATAAAGCTTAATGCACTCACATCCATAATTGCTAGAATAAATATTCTAGCTGTCTCTCTGACAAAAACCGGAAAAATATTAGGTAAAATAGTTTCTTTTAATAAAATATATTTTGAAATACCTTCCAAACGAAGTAATAATACATAATCTTTTTGTAATTCCTGTTGTACAGCATTATCTATTTGATGAATAAAATGAGGTAATAAAGCTAAAAAAATAGCCAACATTGCATTGGTTAACCCACTATTAATTAATGCCGAAATAATAATAGCGACCAATAAAATTGGAATGGATAAAAATACATCACCAAGATATTTTAATGTTCTAGATTTTACCCCTTGATTAATTCCAATGATTAACCCTAGACCACCACCAATTATTAAAATTGCTAACACAATAATCAATGCAGAACCGAATGTATAATGAACTCCCCATAAAATACGACTAAATAAATCTCGTCCGATATCATCAGTTCCCAATAAAAAAACTAAATTACCACTTTTATCCCAAAACGGTGGCATTAATTCATTACCTATAAATTGTTGATCCGGAGAATATGGCGATAAAAATGGTACTAAAATAGCAATAGCTACCAACCCGGAAAAACAGAATAAACTGAATAAAGCAATACGATCTTTGCTGAATATTTTCCAAATTGCTTTTTTCGCTTTTGTATTTCGGAAATCTTCCACCCTTTGCTCAATCATACCAAGCCTTTTTCTTAAACGGATCTAAAATAAATTCACTTAAATCTGCTAATAAATTAATAAATAATACCACTATTCCAATTACAATAACCCCACTTGCTACCGCATTATAATCCTGTTCAGAAAGTGCAGCAATTAACCACTGACCTATGCCAGACCAATTAAAAATATTTTCAATCAACATACAAGCTGCTAGTGTCAAAGTAAATGTACGAATAATATAAGGCAATATAGGTGCTAATGTGTTACGTAATAAATAAACACGAAGAATCTTAAATTTTGACCAACCACGAGTTAAAGCAGTCTTAGTATAATTGGCCGAAATAACCTGCTCCGCCCTATGCTGTGTTAATCGGATAATCTCCATCATCGGCATAATCATTAAAACTAATGTCGGCAATACCAAATGTTGCAATACACTTTGCACAATTTTAATTTTATACGGTTCTTCCACAAACCAAACATCAATAATCGCAAAACCGGTTACCGGTTTAATTTCATATAATGCATTATATTGACCAACTGATGAAATTTCCCAATTATAAATTGCTGCCAAATATAATAAAATTAAACCAATCCAATAAACTGGAATAGATAGCCCTACTGAAGAAAAACCTCGTATGAATTTACTAACAGAACGATTACTTAATGCTCCTATAAACCCTAATGGAATTCCAAATAACAAAGCCAAAATCATCGCAGCAATACATAATTCTAAAGTTGAAGGTAAAACAGATAAAATTTGATCTCTTAAGAGTTCACCACCGATATATGTAATACCAAAATCTGCATTTGCTAATTTTTCAATATACTGCAAATATCCTTGAAGGGTTGAACCTTCAAATAAGACTTGATTAAGAGGATCTTTCAACATAATGGTATATGCTAATATTGATAAAATCACTAAAGAGATAAAAATCAGTAATAGTCGTCTAATCAAAGCAATAATCATTTTTTACCCTCATTTAAAGACAATGACGAAAAATGAATATTTCCAAATGACGTCATATTTAATCCTATTACCCGATTATTTGAAACTAATACATTATTTACTGTAGCAATCGGGATAATCGGCACTTGTCTAATAATTAATTGCTGTGCCATATCATAGTCCAATGCTCTTAATAACTGTACATTAGTTTGCAATGCCCTAATTAATAATGCATCAAGCGGTGGATGACACCAATTACTTAAATTAGAGATAGTATTTTGTGATGCACAACTTAGTATCGGTCTTAGGAAACTATCCGGATCTAAATTATTGGTAATCCAGCCGGTTAAAATCATATCGTAATTATCTGTGCCATCCTCCATACTCTTTTTCAGAAAATTATAAGACACCACTTTTACATTCAATTTTATACCTAATTGTTCCAAATCATATTTTATCATTTCTGCTAACTTGACTGGATTAGGATCATAAACTTGCTCTTCATTAATTACCCAAAGAGAGAGATTAAGTAATTTATCAGATAATAATGATTTTGCCTTTATTGGATCATAATTATATTCAAATGAAGTCGCATTAAAACGCGAAGCCCACGAAATTTGCGGAATAATACTTTGTGCAATTTTAGCCGTATCATAAAAAATATGTTTAATAATCCGAGGTCGATTAATTGCATAAGCTATCCCTCGTCTTACATCAATATTTTGCATAATTGGGCGCTTCATATTTAATGCTAAAAAAGATAAATTCATACTATCGGAAGAACTTATTTGCACACTAGGCAAACGTTCATTTAATAATTTGAGCTGGCTTGCATCTGGAAATGCGACAATATCACATTCACCATTTAAAAACCTTGCCAAGCGTCCTGTTTTTGTTGTTGAAACATCAATGACAATATTTTTAATATTCGCTTTTTCTCCCCAATAACCATCATTTCTTACTAAGCGAATATTTTTATCACGAAAATAACTCTTTAATTGATAAGGCCCAGTACCGATAGGCAAAATATCCAATTGTGCCAAATTATCATCAGCATTGAGTTGTAGAGCATATTCATACGACAAAATCACGGCATTAGGTCCGGAAAGATGGGAAAGCACTGAAGCATCTGGGGAAACCAGATTAATCTGAACTTGATAAGGATTTAAAGCGACAACCGAATTAATTTTATTCCTTAATTTAATACTTTCAAAATAGGGGAAATGTTTATTTTTTGCTTTCTCATTGAACAACTGATATTGCGAAATTTTACTGTTTTCCTCATCAAAATCATCATTCACAGGCAAAATACCGTCATTTTTCCCTAAAATACGATTTAAAGAAAAAACAACATCTTCCGCATTAAAATCTCTTGTTGGCGTAAACCAACCTGTACTGTGAAATTTCACACCTCGACGTAAATTAATCAAAATATGTTTACCGTCCGCTGAGATGTGATACGAAGTTGCCAACGAAGGTACGACCTGATTATCATTTCCCGTCAGTTCAAATAATTTATTATATATCTGATCAGCAACAATATTGGTATGACTACCAATCTCTGCCGTTTGTGGATTCAACGACACAGGTAAATCGTGTGTACAATAAACTAAACCATTATTCAACACCTCTTTTGGAACTCTTGGTGCCGAAAATGCCGTCTGTACGAAGATAAAGCAGATAAAAATTGTAATATATTTAATCAAAGCCATTGAAAAACCAGCTTACTTACTAATCTATTCTCATCTAAATTCAGCAAACCAGCATATTAACTAGCGATTGCTCCTTTGTAAAAGGATATTATCGTTAATAGTCTATTAAATCATCAAAATCACGATCTTAATCAATACTTTGTTTTTAATTCTAGATACAAAAAATATCATAATCTTAATTAAAATACTCCAAACAGAATAAATTTCATTCCTTAATTTATAAAAAATTATCACTAAACCGATTTAGCTTTAATAAAATTGGTGTAATTTTTAACCAAATAACTCCTATTGATTATTTTTTTATTGTATAAAATATTTTTGTTTTATCATTTCGTCAGTTATCATTTCAACAAAATGAAAGCTAATAGTAAAAAACACTATATCTTATTGATAAAATTAGGAAATTTTTATGATTAATCTATTTCAACAAACAGAACCGAGTCGCCGTCGTTATGGTGTGGCGATTTTTGTCGGTATCATTGCCGGTATTATTTCAGCATTTGTAAAATGGGGAGCAGAACATCCTTTCCCACCTCGTAGCCCGTTAGATCTTTTCGTGGCAGCGTGTCAAGATCCGTCTCAAGCACTTGAGGTTTGTTCACGTGCTTTCTTAAATCCACCGCACGTCTTCTTAAGAGATTATTTAGGTATCGATCCGACTGCACCAGCATTTACCTTTGCAGATCAAGCATTTAACTGGATTGGTGTAACTCACATTATATTCTCTCTCGTTTTTGCTATCGCTTATTGTGTAGTTGCGGAACGCTTCCCTAAAGTCAAATTATGGCAAGGTGTATTGGCTGGTATTATCTGTGATATCTGTGTTCACTATATTACTTTCCCTTTGCTTGGTTTAACTCCACCGGTAGCAGAATGGCCATTCTACGAACACGTTTCAGAATTTGTCGGTCATATCTTCTGGTTCTGGACTATTGAAATTATCCGCCGTGATTTACGTAACCGTATCACTCACGAACCGGATGCAGAAGTCCCACTTGGTGAAAATCGCTAATCTGATTAAAAAACCTCCTTTTGAAAATACGTTTTAACATTATGTTAAAACGTATTTTTCTTTAATCTTTCTTAAAAATCGTTCTCTTGATAAAACGCAATTCATCGTTATATATCACAACAAATACTTTTTTCACTTCTAAAAAATCAGCTACACTAACAACAATTAAATAAATTTAAGTCTATTATGCTAAAAACGTTACAAAACGAACTAGATAATTTGATTGAACGCAGCTTGGATCAAACTTTACGTCTGGCGGTAACCGGCTTAAGCCAAAGTGGGAAAACTACATTTATCACCGGATTTATCAATCAACTATTATCATTAAATACGGTAGAACACCCTCAATTGCCATTATTCAATGCTGCTCGTCATCACCGCATTTTAGGTGTTAAGCGCCTAACTCAAAAAAATTGGGAGCTTCCCCGTTTTGAATATGAAGATAATTTGCTATCACTGCAAAAATCACCACCACAATGGCCTCAATCAACTCGTGGATTAAGTGAAACCAGATTAGAAATTCATTACCAACATAGCCAGAGTTTATTACGTCATATTAAAGCAAACGGTGTGCTTTATTTGGATATTTTTGACTATCCCGGAGAATGGCTGCTTGATTTGCCTTTATTATCACAGGATTTTCAGCGTTGGTCGCAAGCGATGCACCAACTGTTGCAAGGGGAACGAAAACAACTGGCGCAACCTTGGTTGGAAAAATTACAAAAACTCGATCTTACACAGACCGCAGATGAACACTTTTTAGCTCAACTTGCCAAAGATTACACTGACTATTTGCATCAATGTAAATCCGCCGGTTTTTACTTTATTCAACCGGGACGCTTTATTCTTCCCGGAGAAGCGGAAGGCGCAATCGCTTTGCAATTTTTTCCATTGGTTCATCTTTCTGAACAACAGTGGCAACAGTTACAAAAAAATGCCGACAAACAGAGTTATTTTTCGGTGTTGCAACAACGTTATTGCTATTACAGAGATCAAATTGTCAAAACCTTTTACCAGCAACATTTTTCACGTTTTGATCGTCAAATTATTCTGGCTGATTGTCTAACAGCGCTTAATCATAGCCATCAAGCGTTTATTGATATGCAAATGGCATTACGGGCTTTATTCCAAAGTTTTCATTACGGGCAACGCAATTTTTTCAGCCGTCTGTTTTCGCCAAAAATCGACAAATTGTTGTTTGCCGCAACTAAAGCGGATCATATTACAACCGATCAAATTCCCAATTTGATCAGTCTGTTACGACAATTAGTTCAGTCAGAAGGTGAGCATCTACAATTTTCACATATTGATATTGATTTCACTGCATTTGCTGCAATTCGTGCCACACAACAAGTTATTGTCGAAGAACACGGTCAACAATTTAAAGCCATTCAAGGCATTAGAAGTATAGATAAAAAATCGGTAACACTCTTTCCCGGTTCAGTACCACAACGATTACCAAGTACCGAATTTTGGGAAAATTCAACTTTTGAGTTTGATCAATTTGAACCACAAACTACGATTGAAGGTGAACCATTACCACATTTACGGTTTGATTCAGTTTTAGAATATTTATTAGGAGACAAATTAACATAATGAATGATAAACATTTATTTCAACAACAAAATAGCGAATCACAATCGGAACAGCTAAGAACAAAACGAGAATTTCACCCGACTCAAGTTGAACTCGATCAAAGCGCATATCAGGAAGAGGGTGAAATGGAGCAACAATTACAACGAGCCATTCAGCATCCGCTTTCTTGGTGGCAAAAAGGAGTAATCGGTACTATTGCGTTATTTGGCGCGGCAACCATTGCACAAGCAATTCAGTGGTTAATCGATGCTTGGCAACAGCACCAATGGATTAATTTCGCCTTTGCAATCGTTTTTGCTTCCATTGTCGTCTTTGGTATCAGTGCCGTAGTAAAAGAGTTTCGTCAATTACGACAACTAAAAAAGCTAGCAATATTACAACAACAGAGTCAACACTTGCAGCTTAATTCGCCAATCAGCAACATAGAAGATAGTACTAAGCTGACAAAGCAATTACTAAACTATATGCAAATATCACCACAGCAACCGCAATACCAACAGTGGCTGCAGTATGCAAATCAAGGTTATAATTCATCAGAATTGCTCAAACTATTCAGTGAAGAATTTCTGCATCCGCTCGATCAACAAGCACAAAAAATAGTCAATAAACAAGCCATTGAAGCAACAATGATTGTAGCAATTAGTCCATTAGCACTGGTGGATATGGCATTTGTTGCTTGGCGGCATCTACGTTTAATCAACAAATTGGCAGCATTATATGGGGTTAAATTGGGTTATTTTAGTCGCATCCGATTAATCAGAATGGTGTTGTTCAATATTGCTTTCGCCGGCGCAACTGATGTTATTCGGGATATTGGAATGGATTGGATTTCACAAGATCTTACTGCAAAGCTGTCAGCACGCGTAGCACAAGGCATTGGTGTCGGTCTGCTTACAGCACGATTAGGCATTAAAACGATGGAATTTTGTCGCCCCGTTCCTTTCACTGCAAAAGAGAAACCAAGATTACATACCATTCATAAATTATTAATTACTGAAGTTAAAAATGTGATTAAAGATAATATTTTCAAAACCGCAGAAAAAGAAGCACGTTAATATTATTACCTAGTGGCATGATGACTAACATTTTTTTGATGGGCAACATATGAAGGTTGCCCTATAACTAATTTATATTTATCCGTATTAGTTGTTGCCTTATTTGTCCACACTTTATAGAATAGCTTACCTTGTCTAAATGTGGTTTCATTGAAACTCTTCTTCACCCTTTCGGGTAGAATGCTTCACTAGAAGTGAATCTCACTTCGAAGTCAGAATAGTGCATCAAATGAGTTCCATTTAATGCACTGTTTGATGAGTTGAAACATTTACACATTGTTCAAGTACCAATAAAAATCGTAAGATTTTTTAGTCGCTTGGCATTGGTCGAGCTATGGCATTAACTCACTACTGTAATGGAGAATTTTGTGAAAAAAATCACTACTTTATTAGGTATTAGCGCACTTGCTCTTGGTATCAATACGGCTGTTCACGCTGATGCGGACACCGTTTACCTTTATACTTGGACAGAATACGTACCTGACGGTTTGTTGGATGACTTTACTAAAGAAACAGGCATTAAAGTCAATGTTTCCAGTCTTGAATCCAACGAAACAATGTACGCTAAGTTAAAAACTTTGGGTGATAGTGCAACTTATGATGTCATTGCGCCATCAAATTACTTTGTATCCAAAATGGCAAAAGAAGGGATGTTACAACCTTTAGATCACAGTAAATTACCTGTGATTAAAGACCTTGATCCAAATATGTTGGATAAACCATATGATCCAGGTAATAAATATTCTCTTCCTCAATTGTTAGGCGCACCTGAAATTGCCTTCAATACTGACACCTACAAAGCGGAACAATTCACCTCTTGGGCGGATCTTTGGAAGCCTGAATATAAAGGTAAAGTGCAATTATTGGATGATGCCCGTGAAGTCTTTAACATCGCTTTATTAAAACTTGGTGAAGATCCAAACACTAAAGATCCGGCCATTATCAAAAAAGCATATGAAGAGTTATTAAAACTTCGTCCAAATGTATTGGCATTTAATTCTGACAATCCGGCAAACTCCTTTATCGCCGGTGAAGTGGAACTGGGTCAATTATGGAACGGTTCTATTCGTATTGCGAAAAAAGAAAATGCGCCAATCAATGCGGTTTATCCGAAAGAAGGCCCAGTTTTATGGGTAGATACTTTAGCTATTCCTAAAACATCTAAAAATCCTGATGCTGCACATAAATTAATTAACTATTTATTAAGTCCTAAAGTTGCTGCTCGTTTGGCAACCGAAATTGGTTACCCAACAACCAACTTGAAAGCAAAAGAATTATTGCCAAAAGAAATTACTGAAGATCCAAGCATCTACCCACCAACAGATGTATTGAAAAACAGTTATTGGCAAGACGATGTTGGTGATGCAATTCAATATTACGAAAACTATTATCAACAATTAAAAGCAGCTGAATAAGTGATATAACAATAAACTTTTTAATTAACGCCCTCATTTTTGAGGGCGTGTTATTTCTACTTTTTGATTTAAAATCTATTTCCTAATTTATTAAAATGAAACAAAGAAATACCACTTTTTTAATTTTAGGCATTATGATGATTGGCGTAGTGCTAAGAATGCCATTTACTGCTATTCCGCCTATTCTGCATGAAATTGCTACTGAATTTTCTATTCCAATCAGTCAACTTGGTATACTAACAACCTTACCACTTATTATGTTTGCTTTAGTTTCGCCTTTTGCGGCAAAACTCGGTCAACGCTTCGGTTTAGAAAAACTATTTGCAATGGCGTTGGTTTTAATGTTAATTGGCTCTACATTAAGAATTTTCTCTTTATCACTGCTCTTTACTGGCACCGTACTAATCGGTATCAGCATTGCAGTACTCAATGTACTGTTACCAAGCACTATTATGGCGAACCAACCAAACCGCTTAGGCAAACTCACTTCACTCTATTCTCTATCAATGACCTTTGCCACTATCATCGGCTCATCATTAGCAATGCCAATTACTACAGCTTACAGTTGGCAAACTATGATTCTGCTGCTTTCTGCTATTTTGCTGATTGCATTGTTGGTTTGGTTGCCTAATATCAAACATAACCACTATTTAGAAATGCACAATAAAAACCAAAATAATCCGACACTATGGAGAAATAAATATGTATGGTGTTTCGTGATTTTCGGTGGCTTACAATCGCTTTATTTCTATACTACGTTAGCGTGGTTACCAACAATGGGGCAACAGGCCGGTCTGTCTGCCAACACAACCGGCTATTTGCTTGGTGTTTTTATGTTGGTAACAATTCCATTAATGCTGTTTTTACCCACTGCTTTTATCCGTTGGTCAAGCCAAAAACGCCAAATCGTTATTATACTTTTTATGTTAATCGCTTTACTTGGCGTAATGATGATGTTATTAAATTACCAAAGCATTACCTATTGGCTATTTGTCAATATTTTTACCGGATTAGCAGGTGGTGCATTATTCCCTTATCTTTTAACAATGCTATCTGTAAAAACTACCTCACCAACCAATACGGCTAGATTATCAGGGGTTGTTCAATCCGGAGGATATCTCTTAGCTGCCTGTGGGCCGGTATTATTCGGTTACGGCTATGGTATTTGGCATAGCTGGTTACCACAAATCTGGGTTCTTTGCGGTTTAGTATTAGTAATGGCTATCGCAGCGTGGTTTATTGAAAAAACAGACAAAATTATCTAATTCAATCGACATCGCATAAATTAAATCGCGATGTCGATTTTCTTTGTTAAAATAACGTTTCCTTAATTAGGTTATTGATGATGTTATGATTATTACCACTGATATTATTACTATTTTACAATATACTATTCCTATCACTATCTGGATTTGTCAAGTTTCTATCACTTTACGTCTGTTATTCAAACAGCAGGCAATGTCGGTTACCTTATCGTGGTTATTAATTGTTTATATCGTGCCAATTGTTGGTATCATTGCTTACTTTATTTTCGGTGAAATCAAATTAGGTTCTCGCCGTGCCAAACTTTTCCACCAATTAAGACCTAAATATGTCGCTTGGTTTAATCAATATAAAGATTATAAAAATCTTGTCGAAAATAAAGAGGCATTACGATACAAATCACTGTTTGATCTTTGTCAACGTCGCCAAAACATTCCTTGTATTATTGGAAATGATCTACATATTTTGCAAACACCACAATCCATTATTCAAAGTATTATTAAAGATATTGAGCAGGCTAATTTTTCTATCAATATGACTTTTTATATTTGGCAAAGTGGAGGGCTTATCACTCAAGTTGAACAAGCATTATTAAAAGCTAAACAACGTGGTGTGCAAATTCATATTCTACTTGATTCTGTAGGTAGTCGAGATTTTCTGTTAAGTAAGCATTGCCAACAATTACGCGACCAAGGAATTGAATTTTTAGAAGCATTACACGCTAATCCATTACGAATGTTTTTAGAGCGTATTGATCTTCGTCAACATCGCAAAATTGTAGTGATCGATAATCAAATTGCCTATACCGGCAGTATGAATATGGTTGACCCAAGTGAATTTAAACAGGATGCTAACGTTGGGCAATGGATTGATATTATGGTTAGAATTGACGGGCCGGTTTCCTCTATTCTTAATCATCTACACGCGTGGGATTGGGAAATAGAAACTGAGCAACAACAACCTTTTGCTTTTGCGCTTTGCCCATTATTGCCGATTGAAAAAGATAATTCGCACGCTGTACAAATTGTTGCCACAGGTCCCGGTTTCCCGGATGATTTAATGTCGCAAACACTTTCAGTAGCCATATTTTCTGCTAGAAAATCAATCACAATCACCTCACCTTACTTCGTGCCAAACCAAAGCATTGAGGATGCTTTAAAAATCGCAGCGCAACGTGGCGTAGAAGTGAATATTATTTTGCCGAAAAAGAATGACTCAACTATGGTGCAATGGGCAAGTCGTGCACTTTTCGATAATTTATTAGCAGCCGGAGTAAAAATTCATCGATTTAAAGGCGGATTATTACATACTAAAAGTATTTTGATTGATCAACGATTAGCATTAGTCGGTAGCGTTAATATGGATATTCGCAGTTTTATGCTTAATTTTGAAGTAATGATGATTGTAGAAGATCGCGATTTCGCCAAAGAAATTATGCAACTGCACCATAATTATTATCAGCAAACTGAAACCATCGATTATCAACAATGGCAACAGCGCCCTTTATGGCAACGCTTTTTTGAACGCTTATTTTTCTTTTTCAGCCCACTTTTGTAAAAACATTATGCAACAACAAGTTAGAACATTTAATCAATTGACTACACGGGAGCTTTTTCAGATTTATCAGGCTCGTACGGCAGTTTTTGTCGTTGAACAACAATGTCCATATCAGGAAGTGGATGAAATTGATCTATGCGCATTTCATCTCTAGCTATCGGAACAGCAACATCTTGTCGCTTATACTCGTATTTTTTCCAAAATGAGTACGTTCATTTTGGACGCGTTTTAGTAATGCCAGATTTTCGTGGCAAAGGCTATGCTCAAACACTATTAAGAAGCACATTAGCTTTTATTCAACAGCAATTTCCAAACTATCCCATTGAAATTCAGGCACAACACTATTTGCAAGAATTTTATCAGAAATATTCGGTTTTGTTGTGGTTTCAGATATCTATCTGGAAGACAATATCCCACATATTGATATGCGTAAATTTTGATGGCATTCTTCTGCCATCAATCATTAACCAAACCTTTTTTCCACCACAATACCAACCGATTTTGCTTGAGCAACGGCACTGGGCTTACTTAGTTTTAAACGAATTTGTGAGATTTGAAAACGCTGATGTAATTGATCCACCACCTCATATGCTACTCTTTCAATCAATGCAAATGATCGGTTACTGACATAATCAATGATAAATTCGCTAACCTCTGCATAATTTAGACAAAATTGAACATCATCTGTCCGTGCCGCCTGCTCACTATCCCACGCCATTTCTAAATCAAACACTAATTTTTGTTTAATCTGTTGTTCCCAAGCATAAACGCCAATAGTGGTAAAAATAGTTAACTCTTCAATAAAAATAAATTCTTTCGTCATATAAATTTCGCCGTTTAATGAATTAATTGTAGCTATACTAACAATTTTGGTTACAATAAACAAAAGCCCAAATGAGTGAAAAGGAAAAGTTATGAGTCTATTTGCTATTTTTTATATGCTAATTGCCTATTTGATAGGTTCTATTTCGAGCGCGATCATTTTATGCAAACTCTTTCATCTTCCTGATCCTCGAGAAAACGGTTCTCATAACCCCGGAGCAACCAATGTGTTACGAATTGGTGGACGTTTGCCAGCATTACTGGTGCTAATTTTTGATATTCTTAAAGGAATGTTACCAGTTTGGCTCGGTTATTACCTACAACTAACGCAGTTTGAATTAGGAATGGTGGCTTTAGGTGCCTGTCTAGGGCATATTTTCCCAATTTATTATCACTTTCGTGGTGGCAAAGGTGTAGCAACCGCATTCGGTGCAATTGCACCGATTGGCTGGTCTGTAGCCGGATTTATGCTTGGTATCTGGTTATGTGTTTTCCTACTCACCGGTTACTCTTCTCTCAGTGCAGTAATTGCCGCATTAACCATCCCATTTTATGTCTGGTGGTTTCGCCCCGAATTCACCTTTCCAACCGCATTAGTTTGTTGTCTTCTTATCTACCGCCACCACGACAATATTCAACGTTTATGGCGTGGACAAGAAGACAAAATGTGGGATAAATTAAAAAATAAAAAGAAGAAATAATTATCTCAGCATAAATTTAATCGGGATTTTCTGTTCTGTAGCTAAACCTGCCGGACGTATGCCAACACTATTAGCTTTCGCTACTGCATCCATTGCCGACTTATCCAAATCTTCATAACCAGAAGAACGATGTAACCGCACATTTTGGATTGTTCCGTCATCCATCAAAGTAAACTGCACTATGACAGTACCTTGACGATGCAACATTTTTGCTCGTTGCGAATAACGTTTATGTTTTTCAATTTCTCGCCGTAATGCAGAACGATATGCTGCAAGCTCATCACTATTTGTTCCTGTTCCTTGTAAATTTTGTTGCTGTGTTGTAACAGGTGCACCCTGTGCTTTAGATTGTACTGCCTGCGAAACAGGGCGATGATTTTTCTTATGATCACGATGTTTTTTATGTTCCTTTTTACGCTCTACAACTTCTTTTTTAATCTCTTTTTTAGGCTGTTTCGATTCTTTTTTTATTATCGGATCAGGAACAACTTCTTGTTTCTGAGTTTCAACTATCTTTTCTGGTTCAGGCTTGATTTCTGTTTCAGGTTGAGGTTCTGGTTGAGGTTCCTCAACAATATTGGCAGAAAGCAATTCCATTGAAATGATCGGTGAAATTTCTCCATTTATACTATTTGCTGACTGTTGCGTTCCATCAAATGACCAAACCGCACCGGCAAATAATGCACTATAAATAGCAGTGGTAACATAAAAAGCAGGCTTGGTGTAATGCACTTAATTGCCTCCTTTATCCTTTACAGTAACAATGGCAACATTTTTGATCTCATTTTTACCTAATAAGTCGGTAATACTGACAAATTCTTGGAAAGTAGCTTCAGAATCTACTTTTAATGTTACTTTTTGTGATTTATCCCAACTCGCCATCTCTTTCTCTAAATCGGTTCTATTGATCGGCTTATCATTGAAATAAAGCTCACCATCTTTAGTGATAGTGAGCAGTTTCGCAAGTTCATCCGATTTAAATGCTACCGTGCTACTTGCTTTTGGTACATTCACCTTAATTTTACCTTGCGAAATAAAAGATGCAGTAATCAAAACAATTGCCAACAGTACTAACATAATATCAATGAAAGGAATGATATTAATTTCATCGAACTTCTTCATATCTCATTCCTATCTTGATTGTTCCGCCTGTAAAGATTTCCACTGTAAGCGTTTCACTTCCACTTTACGCCCTAAACCGTTGTAAAACATCATTGACGGAATAGCGACTAAAATTCCCACAGCAGTTGCTTTCAGTGCTAATGACAAATGAAGCATAATGGCACTAGCATCAATGTCGCCACCCGATTGCCCTAACTGGTAGAAAGTGAGCAAAATACCAATGACTGTTCCCAACAATCCCACATATGGTGCGTTTGCACCAATAGAGGAAATAATGGTTAAGTGCCGTGTAAGATCAATTTCAAGATCGTGGATATTCTGATAATTTTTAATGTTAATTTTATGTAAAAACAATAAGCGCTCAATCACCATCCAGACCATTACAAAGCTCATCAACGCCAACAAACCTAAAATAATGTAATCAACATATTGTTGTAAGAAATCAAATAATGCATCCATTTTCCAACCCTTTAAAAACAACAAATATAAGGCATCATTGCGATGTACTTATATTAATTAACACAGAGGAATAAAGACTTTCCGCCTTTATTTAAAGGTTGGCGGAAAGTCAAACCATTACTTAGAATTTATAAGAAACGGTGAATTTATAATTACGACCGAGTTCATTATCTGAAGCTGCATAATATTTAGTTGCTTGAAAAAGCAGCGAGCGGTAATAATACAAATGAGGTTTTCTTCATTCCAAAATTCTCCTTAGGTTATTGAGGATTAAAAACTATCAATTAAATTAATAAGAACTATTATCAATAAAAAATTTATTGCTTTCAAGATCTTTTTAGGAATTATTATCATTTTCTTGCAAAGGATTAGAATGAGATCATTTTGTAAGTTTTTTATAGAATTTATAAGAAAGATTAGGTGTATATAGTGATAAAAGAAGCACTGATGAAGAGATTTTACTTTTTTATGCCGACGAATTTTATACTCCATTTATCTTTGAAAGAATCAATCCTGTCGGCAAAAATAAAAAACGAATAACTATGCTGATTAAATTATGCCTTGCTCTTCCAACTTGCTAAGGAAAAATGGCATCTGTTTCTTCCACCACGGCCAATCGTGATCAACATCGTATCCCCAAAAATCAAACCAAGCTACAATGCCTTTCGCCTGAAAAGCCTCTTGCAAACGTGCTGTATCTGCAACGTGCTGCTCTTCCCAAGCACCTTGTCCCACTGCCACAATGTAGTGATTTTGTCGATAACGATCTAAAAACCAACTATCCTGCTGTCCCCAAAGATAATCTATCGGCGAATTGAAATATATCGCCTGATCGCCATAAAACTCACCGGTAAAGAAACGGGCATCATAAACGCCACTTAACGCAATCGCCACATCAAACAAATCCGGATGACGCAATGCAAAATTGATCGTATGAAACGCCCCCATACTGCAACCGGTCGCCATCATTGCGCCGCTCCATTGCGATTCGTGCCGAATTAACGGCACCAATTCATTGACGATATAACGATCATAAGCATCGTGTGCTAATGCCATATCGTGGCCGGATTTGTAAGTTGCCAACCACGACTCTTTATCGTAAGAATCAGGCGTATAAAACTTCAGTAATCCACGATCTATAAAAGAACGGCAGGCTTCAATCATCCCGAAATTACCATATTCATTTTGATCACCGCCTGAGGATGGAAACACAATTACCGGTTTACCGGCGTGACCATACACATTAAAATACATTTCACGCCCTAGTTCACCGCTCCAATGACTTCTTCTCTCAAAATGCATAATTCACTTCCTCTCAATTATTGTTTTTGATGTGCAAATTGAATAATTTCCCGCATCTGCTTCAGAGTTTCAGTTCTCGCTAAAATCCCTTCTTCGCCCATAATTTTCGCAAAAATGCCCGGCACTTGTTGCACACTGATAATGCTGTTACCGAACTTCTCACAAATCGCCTGCGTTGTGTTCACATAATTTTTATTTGCTTTACGCGAAATATAAACCACATTCCACGGATGCGTGATGTGGGAATAGAACCGGTTCTCTTTCACGATGTTGGCGTATTCATTAAATACATCAAAATCGTTGGCATAATTCCACATATCAATGGTCAAACCACCTGGTGGACGGCAGTTAATTTCAAGGGGTAATATTTCATTGCTGCCCTTAACACGGAAAAACTCAAAATGGAAAAAACGTTCTTTAACATTAAATGCCTCTACGCAAACTTTACCTAGCTCAATTAATTTTGGTGAAATTTCACGTGGCACAAAATAGAACATATCACCGTCTTTCTCCACTGTATCTAACACTGCTTCAGAATATTCTAAACTGGAATAGAATACGATATTCCCATTGTGATCGGCTAAACCATCAAACGTCACAATATCTCCATCGATAAATTCCTCCATAATATATTCAACATTTGGCGATTTATGTTCAAAGAAATGGTGCAAATCCTGTTCTGTACGAATTTTATAAGTATCGCTTGCCCCTACACCGGAATTCGGTTTAATAATCACTGGCAATTTTAATTCTGCAGCCAAACGATGAGCATCCTCTTCATCAGAAAAAACACGCCCTTTCGCCACTTTCAACCCTGCTTCTTTAAACACTTCTTTCATTTGTGATTTGGTTTTAATCATTTTCATATCTTCGTTTTTATAACCAAACACATTAAAATCAGTACGAAGTTTTGCATCCAACTCCAACCAATATTCATTATGCGATTCAATACGATCAATCCGTCCATACTTATGTGCAAAATAGCCAACTGCACGATAAACTTGATCATAATCCTCCATATTATCAACACGATAATATTCTGTTAGTGAATTGCGTAGTCCTTCGCTTAATGATTCATAAGGAGCATCAGCAATTCCTAATGTATTAAAACCGTTTTCACGCAACCTATGTGCAAACGTTTCAAAATTGGTGGGAAAATGGGGTGAAATCATTACAAAATTTATTGGTCTTGACATCAAAGATTCCTCAAATAGCAATGGTAATTAAATATAATGCTGTGGTGTACTATTTATATAAATAGTCTGATTGATATTACTATTCCAACATTCCTTGTTGCAATCATATTTTGTATATAAAAGCATATTTTTATGTTTTATTCAGCCAATATGATTCATCAGATCTTTTCATTTTTTCGGTGTTACTGAAATTTTCATCGTGAAATAGTCAAAAGCAATAATTTCCAGTAGAATAATGCTTTTATCCAATCACAAAACAAACAGCGAGAACTATGTCCACACAATTTGTTTTTACAATGCATCGCGTGAGCAAAGTTGTGCCACCGAAGCGTCAAATTTTAAAAGATATTTCGTTAAGTTTCTTTCCCGGTGCAAAAATCGGTGTACTAGGTTTAAACGGTGCCGGTAAATCTACCTTATTGCGCATTATGGCAGGCGTAGATAAAGAATTTGAAGGGGAAGCCCGTCCACAACCTGGCATTAAAATCGGTTATTTGCCACAAGAACCAAAACTAGAACCACAACAGACCGTGCGAGAAGCGATTGAAGAAGCAGTTCACGAAGTGAAAAATGCATTAACCCGATTAGATGAAGTTTATGCACTATATGCTGATCCAGATGCGGATTTTGATAAATTAGCAGCAGAACAAGCTGAATTAGAAGCGATTATCCAAGCTCACGACGGTCATAACTTACAGAATCAATTAGAGCGTGCAGCAGATGCCTTACGTTTACCTGATTGGGACAGTAAAATCGAACATTTATCCGGTGGTGAACGCCGTCGTGTTGCACTTTGCCGTCTGCTATTAGAAAAGCCGGATATGCTGTTATTGGACGAACCAACAAACCATCTTGATGCGGAATCTGTGGCTTGGTTGGAACGTTTCTTACACGATTATGAAGGCACGGTTGTGGCTATTACCCACGACCGCTACTTCTTGGATAATGTTGCCGGTTGGATTTTAGAGCTTGATCGTGGGGAAGGCATTCCTTGGCAAGGCAATTACTCTTCTTGGTTGGAGCAAAAAGAGAAACGCTTAGCACAAGAAGCTGCTACTGAATCTGCTCGCCAAAAATCGATTGAAAAAGAACTTGAGTGGGTTCGCCAAAATCCAAAAGGTCGTCAGGCGAAAAGTAAAGCCCGTATGGCTAGATTTGAAGAATTAAATAGTAGCGATTATCAAAAACGTAATGAAACCAACGAACTTTTTATCCCACCTGGTCCTCGCTTAGGAGATAAAGTCATTGAAGTGGAAAATTTATCCAAATCATATGGTGATCGTACTTTAATTGATAATCTATCTTTTAATATTCCTAAAGGTGCAATTATCGGTATTATCGGAGCAAACGGAGCTGGAAAATCCACTCTATTCAAAATGTTATCTGGACAGGAACAGCCTGATAGCGGTTCTATCACGTTAGGTGATACTGTTGTCCTTTCTTCAGTCGAACAATTCCGCGATAAAATGGACAATAGTAAAACCGTGTGGGAAGAAGTATCCGGCGGTTTAGATATTATGAAGATAGGTAATTTTGAAATCCCAAGCCGTGCTTATGTGGGGCGTTTCAACTTTAAAGGTGTTGATCAACAAAAACGTGTTGGTGAATTATCCGGAGGTGAACGTGGACGTTTGCATTTAGCAAAATTATTGCAACGTGGAGGGAATGTGCTTCTCCTTGATGAACCAACCAATGATCTTGACGTAGAAACCTTGCGAGCATTGGAAAATGCCATTTTGGAATTCCCTGGCTGCGTGCTGGTTATCTCACACGACCGCTGGTTCTTGGATCGTATTGCTACGCACATTTTGGATTATGGAGATGAAGGCAAGGTCACTTTCTATGAAGGTAATTTCTCTGATTATGAAGAATGGAAGAAAAAAACTTTCGGTGCTGAATCTATACAACCAAAACGTATAAAATATAAACGTATTGCGAAATAAATTTTTTCGCCAAAGACATACCGCCTATATGGCTCGATAAAGCATCAGATAGGCGGTATCTATCCCTCTTCAAAGCCTCTTTTACCATCACGGCAACGACATAGAAAAAATGTTGTTTTTTCTTTTATTTTGCCTAGCTTTATTTTGCTTACCTTCTCGTTCTAATGGACAAAATCGTTGGTTTTATCCGCTTTTTTCATTGAAAAAATGACATATAGAGCAAAAGCCATAGTAAACAAAAGGCATATAGGACAAAATAGGCATAGTAGACAAAATTGTTGCTAAAAAGTGGCTTAAAACCTTATAGTACAAGGCTTTAAGCCCTCTTTTTGAGATATGAATAAAAAACTGCTCTTTCTGCCATTAACGCTTAACTTGCTAACGCCAGCATTTCTTCCGCATTAGCCAACGATAATGGCGTTACTTCACTGCCACCAAGCAGTCTGCCCAACTCTTTTACTCGTTCCTCCGCATTTAATAAACTAACCTGTGTTTCTGTTTTTCCGGCTTTGCAATATTTTTCAACTTTATAATGTTGATGCCCGTGTGATGCAACTTGCGGCAAATGCGTAATACATAAAATCTGCACTTTTTCACCTAATGACCGTAAAAGTTTACCGACAATATTGGCGGTTGCGCCACTGATACCTACATCAATTTCATCAAAAATCACAGTTGGAACAGCACTTTGATCAGAAGTTAATGTTTGTAACACCAATGCGATTCGAGATAATTCACCGCCGGAAGCATTTTTGTGCAATGGCTGAAAACTTTCACCCAGATTACTTAACAACATAAACGTAATTTGATCTATGCCTTTATTGGATAATTTCTGCGATTCCGTCGTACATTGAATATCGAATTCAGCATTTTCCATTGCTAACTGTTTAATTTCCGCCGTTACTGCTTTAGCTAATAAAATAGCCCCTTGCTGTCGACGCTCTGACAGCTGTTTTGCAATTTTCATTGCCTGCTGATAAGCCTGCTGTTCCGCTTCGACTAACAGATCTTCACCATCAATATATTCCGCTAACTGCTCATATTCACGCTTTAATTGCTGATGATAAACCGGTAATTCTGAAACATTAACCCGATGTTTTTGTGCTAATTGTAACGCCTGTTTTAAACGCATTTCCGTATTAGCCAATAACTCCGGATCATCCTCGATACGATAAGCAAGATGCTGCACTTCAGAAAAAGCTTCTTGAACGTAGATCTGCGCCTGTTGAATTAATTGTTGTGCCTCTTTAAATTGCTCATCCGCCTCAACCAATTCATCTAAATAGCTTACTGTTTTATTTAATAAATTTTCGATATTCGCGGTTTCATTTTCCGACAACAACTGTAAAACGGATTGCGAACCACGGCTTAACAATTCACTATTTGCCAATCGTTTTTGTGTAGAATCCAGCTCCTCAAACTCCCCCTGTTTTAAGGCAAATTCATTCAATTCTTCAATTTGATAATGTAATAGCTGTTTTCTTGCCTCGTTTTCCGCACATTGTTGACGAAAATCCGCCAATTTTTGTTGTTGTTGCTTCCACAAATGAAATTGATGATTTAACTGCTGTAATAAACTTTGGTTATGACAAAAGGTATCCAATAGTTGTAATTGATATTCAGGCTTCAATAATTGTTGAGAACAGTGCTGCCCGCTGATTTGCACCAATAATGCACCTAACTCACGTAATTGAGCGGCAGGCACCGGTTGATTATTAATAAATCCTTTTGAGCGACCATCCGCACTAATTGTACGGCGCAAAACACACTCTTCCGGATTTTCCTCATCATCCAATTCGTGTGCTTGCAACCATTGCTGTGCCTCAGAATTATTTTGCAATGAAAACAACGCACTAACATCCGCTCTTGATTCACCGGAACGCAACATTCCGCTCTCCGCACGCTGCCCCAAACAGACCTCTAAGGCATCCAATGCAATTGACTTGCCGGCACCGGTTTCACCGGTAATAACAGACATTCCTTGTGCAAAATCTAAGGTAAGACGATTAACAATAGCAAAATTATTGATGCGTAATTGAGTGAGCATAAGAAACCTCCAATACTGTATAAATATCAGTATATACTGTTTTTTTATACAGTAAAGTGTTTCTTGAAATTTAAAATAATTTTTTTAGCCAACCTAATTTAGAACTGAGGATGTTATAGTAGTTATAATCTTGTAAATGCAGTAATTTCATCCGCAAATCGCTCTTTTTCACCACAATCACATCATCAATACAAAAAGGGATATTCACCTGACTATCACAACTCACCTCTAACTGCCGCACGTTATACTGTGCAAAACGAAAGTGCAATTTGCTGTCGCCATCCACCACCAACGGACGAGAAGATAGAGTATGAGGGAACATCGGTACCAATGTAATTGCATTTAATAATGGCGTTAAAATCGGTCCACCGGCAGACAATGAATAAGCGGTTGAGCCGGTCGGTGTAGCAATAATCAAGCCGTCAGAGCGCTGCGAAAAACAAAATTTATCATTAATATAAACTTGAAAATCAATCATATGTGCAATTTTTGCTGGATGAATCACAACCTCATTAATCGCTTGATTTGACGCAATAACCTGTCCTTCTCGTTCCACATTCACATCCAATAAAAAGCGTTCTTCCACAAAAAATTCGCCACGATCCAAACAGGATGATAACTGTTGATACACCTGATCTGGGTCAATATCAGTTAAAAATCCCAAATTTCCACGATTAATCCCAATCAACGCTGTATCATAACGAGCAAGTATGCGTGCTTTCCCCAGCATATTGCCGTCACCGCCAATCACAATCACTAATTCTGCCATTGAGCCAATCTCATCCAACATAGCAATATGTTTTGCCTCTAATTGCAAAGCCTTACCAACTTCCGGCTCAACCAACACGTGATAACCACGATGTTTTAACCAAATAAACAGATCTTGATGCATTTGCAGGCGATCATCGTGTCGAGGCTGCCCTACAACACCAATCGTACGAAACGAACGATGTAATGTATGCTGTTGCAGTTTCATTCTAAATTCTTGCATAACAATTACCCAATTGATAACAACGCAATCCTTGAATTGCACTAAATGAGGCTTATATTAACATAACTATCGGCGATAATTTTGACTTAATTAATATCTCATGCCGAATAATTGGCGGTAATAGTGTTTTTTGTTAAACTAGTCGCCGTAAAATGCCCCTTTTTGATTTTGGAGAATATTATGTCTGAACAACAAAACAATGAACAAAACGTTATGAATGAAGAAGTCAATCAACAATCAATAGAAACAGAACAAACGAACGAGCAAGAAAAAAACACCGAAATCGATCCATTAAGTGAAGCACTTGCCAAAATCCAAGATTTAGAAAGTCAATTAGAAGAAGCTGCAAAAAAAGAACAGGATATTATGTTAAGAGCTCGTGCTGAAATTGACAATATCCGCCGTCGTACAGAATCGGATGTAGAAAAAGCACATAAATTTGGCTTAGAAAAATTTGCTAAAGAAATTCTTAATGTAATTGATAATTTAGAGCGAGCTGCTGCAACGCCAAACACCTCTGAAGATGAAAGCGTAAAAGCTCTTTTTGATGGAGTAGAACTTACCCTAAAAGACCTCCTTTCTACCGTAGCTAAATTCGGTATCGAACCAGTCGGCGTTGTAGGTGAAACTTTTAATCCAGATCTTCACCAAGCAATCTCAATGCAACCAACCGAAGGCTTCAACGCTAATCAAATCACTACCGTTCTACAAAAAGGCTATCTACTAAACGGACGCGTTATTCGTCCTGCGATGGTAATGGTTGCCTCTTAAAAAAACAAAAAACCTCTTAAGCTGAACCAAGCAGCCTAAGAGGTTTTTTCATATTATTTATTAGTGTATCTATCAGAAGTTAGATTGATATTTTCAAATAAAGAGGTTAATTGTGATTGAAGCTACTCCACTAACTGTTCCGAACCCAGCACAATCCGATTAGCTTCAACATTAATCTCTTTGATAATAGATTGGTATTCATTGATAGCCTCCAATAATGTTATCGGGATATGCTTTTCTATTTGTTTCCAAGCTTCTGAAGGGATAAATTTTGTTGCTTCTTAATAGAGCGAAACAAACGCAATCTTGCAGGAAATTTCTAATGACATAGTTACTCCTTTGTAAAGTTTGTTACAAATAATAATACTAAAATCCCCCTAAAAAACGAAATTACAAATTTGTATTTTAGCCCTATTTTCTTTTTTTAATCATCATTATGCGATATGGAGCACACTTTTCTCTTTGATAACTTATTAAATTATTTTCTTATAAAAACTTACTGAAAATACCCTATAAAAATGATGAAAAATCAACCTTCAATTGGCCGTTTTTTATCCTAAATATTGCTCTCCTTTCCATCCCATCCACTTTTGATTAAAATATCACTCTCATCTCTCATATCAGGAATAGACAGTGAATATTAAAAAGACAGTACGGCTCGGTTTATTATCGGGATTAACCTTATTATTTATAGGTTGTGCAAATGATGGACAATTCGTTACCCCTCAGGTTACATTACCTCACAATGATCCAGTATGGTTACACCATCAGCAAATGGTAAATGCAATTAACCATTATATAGCAGAAGGACAATTAGGATATATCAGTAAAAAAGAACGTTTTTCTTCCTCTTTTCAATGGCAATATTTAGATGAGCAACATTATCGTTTATATTTTTCTTCCTTATTAAGTCGCAGTACATTAACTATTGAAAAAACAGCAAATAATACCGTAATTTTCGATAATAAAGGGAATTATTATGTCGATAAGGATATTCATCAATTATTGCAAGATATTATCGGCTTTGATTTTCCGGTAGAACAATTTCCAAATTGGTTAAAAGGGTTACCGGGAAATACACAAAATTATGTTGTGAATCAGCAGGGTTTATTAAGCCATTTTGATTATCAATGGCAAAATGAAATATGGCAGGCGAAATATATAAATTATAATCAACAATCTCCAAAGTTGCCGCAAAATTTATTTATTAGTAGCCCAGATAAAACATTAAAAATTCAAATTAAAAAATGGACTTTCTAATGGTTAAAAATAACTCTTTTTTAAATCGTTCTTTTTCATTTCCTTGCCCAGCAAAATTAAATCTTTTTTTATATATTAATGGGCGACGTGAAGATGGTTATCACGAATTACAAACATTATTCCAATTTTTAGATTTTTCAGATCAGCTCACGGTAACAATAAATAACAGTGGCAATATCACTTTGGAAAATCAATTAGATAACGTTGTTCTTGAAGAGAATCTTATTTTTCGTGCCGCAAAATTATTACAACAATACACGCAAACTTCGCTAGGTGCTTCTCTCTCCATTGAGAAAAAGCTACCGATGGGTGGCGGCGTTGGCGGTGGTTCATCCGATGCGGCAACAACATTAGTCGCCTTGAATTATTTGTGGCAAACAAATCTTTCGCTCTCTCAATTAGCCGAACTCGGTTTAAAACTCGGTGCGGATGTGCCGATTTTTGTTCACGGTAAATCTGCTTTTGCCGAAGGTGTCGGTGAAAAAATCAGCTATTGTGAACCGGATGAGAAATATTATGTGGTATTAAAACCGAATGTGGCGATTTCCACCGCAAAAATCTTTCAAGATCCGAAATTGCCGAGAAATACGCCAAAACGATCTTTGTCACAATTATTAGCCGATGTTTATACAAACGATTGCGAAAAAGTTGTGCGAGATCATTATCCTGAGGTTGAACAAGCTATTCAGTGGTTGGTACAATATGCACCGACCCGTTTAACAGGGACTGGCGCGTGCATTTTTGCCGAGTTTGATTCGCAAGATGCAGCAATAGCCGTATATCAACAACGCCCGACCCACTTATCAGGGTTTGTTGCTAAAGGGATAAATCGTTCTCCGTTATACCTTGTCCTTGAGAATATGCAACAAAATTGTTAACGTGTGGATTGCACTGCAATCTGAATATTAAAAAACCAACTCTGAGGTTAAAAATGCCTGACATTAAGCTGTTTGCTGGTAATGCAACACCAGAACTAGCCAAAAAAATTTCTGAACGTCTTTATACTTCACTTAGCGATGCCATTGTGGGTCGTTTCAGTGATGGTGAGATCCAAATCCAAATCAATGAAAATGTACGTGGTTCCGATGTATTTATCGTTCAATCCACTTGTGCACCAACTAATGATAATCTAATGGAATTAGTGGTAATGATTGATGCTCTTCGCCGTGCATCTGCCGGAAGAATTACTGCGGTAGTGCCTTATTTCGGTTATGCTCGTCAAGACCGGCGTGTGCGCTCTTCCCGTGTGCCGATTACAGCAAAAGTGGTAGCAGATATTTTATCTAATGTCGGCGTTGACCGTGTTTTAACCTGCGACCTACACGCAGAACAAATTCAAGGTTTTTTTGATGTGCCTGTAGATAATGTTTTCGGTTCACCGGTTCTATTGGATGATATTTTGAAGAAAACTGATTTGGAAAATCCTATCGTTGTTTCTCCGGATATCGGTGGTGTAGTTCGCGCTCGTGCAGTAGCCAAATTATTAAATGATACCGATATGGCGATTATTGATAAACGTCGCCCTCGTGCAAATGTTTCTCAAGTAATGCATATTATCGGTGATGTTGCTGATCGTGATTGTATCTTGGTTGATGATATGATCGATACCGGTGGTACATTATGTAAAGCGGCAGAAGCATTAAAAGAGCGTGGTGCAAAACGTGTATTTGCTTATGCAACGCACGCTGTTTTCTCTGGTTCAGCACCGAAAAATATTGCTAGCCCAGCATTAGATGAAATTGTTGTTACTGACACTATCCCTCTTAGACCAGAAATTATTGCGTTGAATAAAGTAAGGGTATTGACACTGTCTGGTATGTTAGCAGAAGCAATCCGACGTATCAGCAATGAAGAATCCATTTCAGCAATGTTCAAATAACTGACGCTTCCATAATAATTAACACAAAAAAACCTGCTTTTTTCAGCAGGTTTTTTCATCTTTACTTGGCTTATTTTAAAAAATCGGCTACAAGCGACGAACTTGCCAAAATGCTTTATTCCAATAAGGATTATTCAGCGAGGAATAGATAACACCACCTTTGGTAGAAGCGTGCAAAAATTGGTTATTTTTCACATAAATACCAACGTGATAACCGTTAGGACCTCTGCCGGTTTTAAAAAAAACCAAATCACCGGTTTGAATTTCATCCAAACCAACTTCAATGCCTACTTTAGATTGTGCCGTAGTTGTGCGTGGTAATTGAATCGCAAAACGATCCGAAAACGTTCTCATCACAAAGCCGGAACAATCAACCCCACTTTTCGTATTGCCACCTATCCGATAAGGAGTGCGATACCATTCGTGCTGCTGCTCACTGAGCTGTGCCATCGTATAAATCGGATCAGGCATCCGACTGTTATATGAATGACGATGTGATGAACAAGCTGCCAATCCTAAGACTAAACCAATAATTAAACTTGTTTTAACAGAAGATGTTAGTTTTATTTTTAACACGGACATTCTCCATTCTTACAAGAAACAGATAAAATAAAGAGTACCCCTGTTCAAGGAATACTCTTTTTATTCAATTAATCTTTCGGTTTAGATTTCTCAACGCGTGCCCGCAATTTTTGCCCTGCTTTGAACACTACAACACGACGCGCAGTAATCGGCACATACTCACCTGTCTTAGGATTACGACCCGGACGTGATGTTTTATCACGCAATTCAAAGTTTCCAAAACCGGATAACTTCACCTCTTCACCGGACTCAAGCGCCTGACGAATTTCTTCAAAAAATGATTCAACCAACTCTTTTGCATCATTTTTATTTAGATTGAATTTCTCAATCAAATTTTCAGCAAGTTCTACTTTTGTTAGTGTCATAAATTAATCTCTCAAATAAGCGTTTAATTTCTCTTTCAATGCAGATAACACGGTATCTACCACTGCTGAAATTTCTTCATCACTTAGCGTTTTTTCATTATCTTGTAAAATCAAGCTAATCGCTAAACTCTTCATTCCTTCGGCAATCCCTGCACCTTGATAAACATCAAATAAATTAATTTGTGTTAATTGTGCACCGGCAGCCTCACGACAAACCGTCAACACCTCGTCGGCAGTCACATTCTCTGCCACAATAATCGCCAAATCGCGGCGGTTAGCAGGGAAACGGGAAATTTCTTTGGCTTGAATAACATCTTTATGTGAAATCTTATCCCATAAAACTTCAAACACGACAACTTTTCCGTTTAAATCCAATTTTTGTGCTACACGAGGATGGATTGTACCGATAAAACCGATCTCCTCATCACCCAACATAATGGCAGCTGATTGCCCCGGATGCAAGGCTGGATACGATTTTGCAACAAATTTAATATTTTTTCCAGCGTTGGAGAGATCAAAAATACTTTCTAAATCACCTTTCAAATCAAAGAAGTCGACAGCTTCCGACTTAATTGCCCAATGCTCATTATGACGATTACCTGAAATTACCCCACCAATCACAAACTCTTGACGCACCCCAATCGGATGATCGGCATCAACAACAAAACGCAAACCGCTTTCAAATAGACGAATTCGAGATTGTTGACGATTTTGGTTATATGCCACTGCACCAAGCAATCCGCTCAATAAGGAAACGCGCATTGCTGACATCTCAACAGAGATCGGATTTGGCAAAATCAACGCTTCTTGCTCAGGGTGCAATAAACGCTGCACTTTCGGATCAACAAAACTATAAGTGACCGCTTCTTGATAATCGTGTTCAACAAACGCTGTTTTAATGCGACTTAATGAAACATCCGACTCTTTATGTTCGCGCATCATCAAATGCGCCAACGGTGCATTATTCGGAATGGTGTTATAACCGTAAATACGCGCCACCTCTTCGATTAAATCCTCTTCGATTTCAATATCGAAACGCCAGCTGGTCGGCACCACAGTCCAAACATCATTTGCATAGGAAACTTGGAAGCCTAAACGCTGCAAAATATCAGTAACACTTTCAGTTTCAATATGATGACCTAGCAAGTGATCCAATTTTTCACGACGCAATGTTACCGGATTTAATTTTGGTAATGCATTTTCATCAACAACCTCACAAATTTCACCAGCTTCACCACCACAAATTTCAATTAACAATGCAGTAGCACGCTCCATCGCATAACGCTGTAATTCAAAATCAACACCACGCTCAAAACGATGAGAAGAATCTGTATGCAAACCATACTGTCTAGCACGCCCAGTAATAGCCAACGGAGCAAAAAAGGCAGATTCTAAAATCACATTTTTTGTATTTGCACTCACACCGCTTGCTTCACCGCCAAAAATTCCAGCCATTGCTAATGGCCCATTTTGATCAGCGATTAACAATGTATTCTCTTTTAACTCTGCTGTTGTACCGTCCAACAATACTAATTTTTCGCCGGTTTTCGCCATTCTGACTTGAATAGGTTGAGCAACTTTATCCGCATCAAACGCGTGCATTGGCTGACCTAACTCCAACAAAATATAATTGGTAACATCAACCACTGGATCGATAGAACGAATACCGCAACGGCGTAATTTTTCCTGCATCCAAATCGGTGTTGATGCTTGCACATTAACATTTCTTACCATACGCAATAAATAACGTGGGCAAGCCTCAGGTGCATTTAATTCAATCGCTACTTTATCACTGATGGTTGATTTTACTGGCGTAAACTGCAATTGGTTCATCGCTAATTTATTCACCACAGCCACTTCTCGAGCAATTCCACGGATACTCAAACAATCCGCACGGTTCGGTGTTAAACTAATTTCAATCGCTTTATCATTTAATTTGAGATATTCACGCAAATCCATACCGATAGGAGCATCTGCCGGTAACTCAATGATGCCATTACCGTCAGTTGAAATTGCCAACTCAGCATAGGAACATAACATTCCTTCAGAAGGTTGCCCTCTTAACTTGGCTTTCTTGATTTTAAAATCACCCGGTAACACTGCACCAACTTTCGCACAAGCCACTTTTAATCCTTTACGACAATTTGGTGCACCACAGACAATATCTAACAGCTCACCATCACCGACATCCACTTTAGTTACACGCAGTTTATCAGCATCCGGATGTTGTGCACATTCAACTACTTCACCAACCACCACGTTACTAAAGTCACCAGCAACCGGTTCAACGCCATCAACTTCCAAACCTAGCATTGTGATTTGATCACATAACTGTTCGGTGCTAATCGCAGGATTAACCCATTCTCTCAACCACGATTCATTGAATTTCATTTTTTCAAATATCTCCCTGCAAATTAGTTAAACTGTTTTAAAAAACGTAGATCATTTTCGAAGAAAGCGCGTAAATCAGTCACGTTATAACGCAACATTGTTAAACGCTCTACCCCCATACCAACCGCAAAACCGGAATATTCATTCGGATCAATGCCGACATTGCGTAACACATTTGGGTGTACCATTCCGCAACCTAACACTTCCAACCATTTTCCATTTTTTCTCATCACATCCACTTCCGCAGAAGGTTCGGTGAATGGGAAATAAGAAGGACGAAAACGCACCTGCAAATCTTCTTCAAAGAAGTTTCGCAAGAAATCGTGTAACAAGCCTTTTAATTCAGTGAAATTAGCCTTTTTATCAACAAACAATAATTCGATTTGATGAAACATTGGTGTATGTGTTTGATCATAATCGTTACGATAAACACGACCTGGTGCAATAATACGAATCGGAGGACGCTGTTTTTCCATTGTCCGAATCTGTACGCCTGAAGTTTGGGTACGTAATAAACGTTCCGCATCAAACCAAAATGTATCGTGATCAGCACGTGCCGGATGATGTGCCGGAATATTCAACGCATCGAAATTATAATGATCAGTCTCAATTTCTGGACCTGTTTCCACAGCAAAGCCGAGTTCAGAGAAAAATTTCACCACGCGCTCAATTGTTAATGTCACCGGATGAAACCCACCATTTTCTAATTTACGTCCCGGTAAAGTGACATCAATCCGCTCTTTTGCCAATTTAGTATTTAACTCCGCCTCTTCCAACTCAGCTTTTTTCGCATTCAATGCGGATTGTGCTATCTGTTTTGCTTCATTAATTTTCGCCCCCATCGCCGGACGCTCTTCGGCGGATAGTTCACGAAGCCCCTGCATTAATAATGTATAAGGCCCTTTTTTTCCGAAATACTCAACACGAATAGCCTCTAATGCCTTTCCGTCCTGAGCTGCTGTAATCGCCGCTAAGGCTTGCTCTGTAATCTGTTCTAGGTTTTGCATACCTTTCCTCTGTGATTTAAATAACTCAATAATCGTCCAAAATTTGTCATAAAAAAAGCCTCCATACCGAGGAGGCTTGTCAGTTTAATTGCCAATATTTTAGTTAAACTAATCGCCTCTTAGATACTAAGAGTAAAAAAATCGAAAACTAAAAAATAATGTGGTCATAATTAAACTGAAATGAAATAGTTAAAAGTGAAGTAATGATAATACTAACCGCTTAAAAAATCACGTTTTATTGTTGTATTTCTGTCATTTCTTGTTGTAATGCTGCCTCAATTTGTACTTTTACACACTCTCGTTCAAAATAAACACCTTGTGGTAAAACCGAATAACAAAACCGTTCTCCGGAAAATGAAAACGCCAATATTGCTGCGTGCAAATAACATCGATCTGTCAGCGATTTATCGCCATATAAAGGATCACCCAAAATTGGGCTGCCCAAACTTTTCATCGCTACTCTCAACTGATGAGTTTTCCCAGTTTGCGGTTTTAACACAAACAAACGCAATCCTTTTTCACAATTGATTGAATAAAAACGTGTTATTGCAGGATTACTATAGGTTGGTGCTAATTTCCACATTCCACGCCGACTCCGCACCATATCTCCCTTAACCAATCCCTGTTTTTTCTTCGGTTTTTCCGTTGCCAATGCCAGATAAATTTTTTGCACTTGGTGTGCGGCAAACTGTGTTGATAATTCAGCTGCCGCTTGTCTATTCAATGCTAACAATAATAAGCCGGAAGTGCTTTTATCCAAGCGATGAATCAACCAAACCCGATCCACACCAATCTGTTCGGCAAGCTGTGTCGTTAAACCCTGTTCATTATCATCTTTATGCACACTGACACCACAAGGCTTATTGATAACTACAAAATTTTCTGTTTGAGCAACAATCTGAAAATGCATTAACACCACTTCTCCAATAACCATAAAAGTTAGCCAGTATAAGTGATTTCAAAAATAATGGTATGACCGCCTACAAAATTCACGATTTTTCCAAGCAAAACTAGCTCAAAAACAATATTTATCGCAAATAATTTTACCTACGTCACAAAAATGAAGGTTATTTAAACCGAATAAAAGGATTTGTTTTATTATAATGTCATACGTCAGAAATAAGAGGGATATTATGATGGCAACAACTAATCCAAAAATTAAAGCAATTCAGATGCAGCTCGCACAGTGGGATGATCAAATTCTTGCTAATGACATTTATCAAGCCCTTTCTCAACAACATTTTGTTGGAAAATTATCGCCACAAATCGTCAGTGATCTCTGCAAAAACTTTAAAATAAGCGTAAACCATTTGGCATTGCAATTACTTCCTATCGCGGCTTGTTATTCCGTTACTCCTATTTCCAATTTTAATGTTGGTGCTGTGGCACACGGCATCAGCGGCGCACTTTATTTTGGCGCAAATCAGGAGTTTTGCGATAGCAGTATGCAACAGACTATTCACGCCGAACAAAGTGCAATCTCACACGCTTGGATGAATAACGAAGCCACCATTACTGCTGTCACCGTAAATTACACACCTTGCGGACATTGTCGCCAATTTATGAATGAATTAAACAGTGCAGAACAACTTTATATTCATTTACCACACGCTCAAAATAATCGTTTACATCAATATTTGCCCGATGCTTTCGGCCCGAAAGATCTTGATATAAAAACTTGTCTGTTTGATCCACATAACAACAAATTAATAATAGAAAATTTTGAACCGTTATCTCAACAGGCATTGTTAGCAGCAAATCGTTCTCACGCACCTTATAGTCAAGCTTATTGCGGTGTAGCCCTTTTATTAAAAGACGACACCATTTTAACCGGTCGATATGCAGAAAATGCAGCTTTTAATCCAAGTTTACCGGCATTACAGGTCGCAATAAATTTAGTGAGATTATCTGGTCATCAAGATCAGGATATTACAGCAGCAGTAATGGTTGAATTACCGACAAAAATGCAACAGCGCACAATGGCAAAACAGTTATTACAAGCAATTAATCCAAAAATTAAATTTCAATATTTCATTGCGAAAATAAACTAATTGAATCAAAAGGTAAAATAAATTTGTGATCTGTTTCTCATTTTTTTATTTTACTTTAAAAAATTTTTATAACATTTATTAGAAAATGTTATCTTTAACAGTATAACTTCTCATACTAAAAGTAAGGTTTATTATGAAAACTCTAGGTCAATTTATTGTAGAAAAACAAGCTGAATACCCTAATGCTAAAGGTGAACTTAGCGGTATTCTTTCATCTATTCGTTTAGTAGCTAAAATTATCCACCGTGATATTAACAAAGCCGGTTTAACCAATGATATTATCGGAAATTCAGGTGTTCAAAATGTACAAGGCGAAGCACAAATGAAACTTGATGCATTCGCTCACGAAAAAATGAAAGCAGCACTTATTTCTCGTGATGAAGTTGCCGGCTTCGGTTCGGAAGAAGAAGAAAATATCGTTGCTTTCGATACAGAACGTGCACGCAATGCAAAATATATTATCTTAACCGATCCTTTGGACGGCTCATCTAATATCGATGTAAACGTTGCCGTTGGTACTATTTTCTCTATCTACCGCCGTGTTTCACCAATTGGTCAACCGGTTACTCTGGAAGATTTCTTGCAACCAGGTAATCGCCAAGTTGCCGCCGGTTATATCGTTTACGGTTCATCCACTATGTTGGTTTACACCACTGGTAACGGCGTAAACGGTTTTACTTACGATCCTTCTCTCGGTCTATTTATTCTTTCCCACGAAAATATCAAAATTCCACAAGATGGTACTTGCTACTCCATTAACGAAGGGCATTATTTGAAGTTCCCAATGGGCGTGAAAAAATATATTAAATATTGCCAAGAAGAAGATGAAGCAAGCAATCGTCCTTATACTTCACGTTATATTGGCTCATTGGTTTCTGATTTCCACCGTAATATGTTGAAAGGAGGTATTTACATTTACCCAACTACCACTCGCTATCCAAACGGTAAACTTCGTCTATTATATGAAGGCAATCCAATGGCATTTCTTGCTGAACAGGCTGGCGGTATGGCAACTGACGGCTATCGCCGTATTCTTGATATTCAACCAACTGCATTACACGAGCGTACACCACTCTTTATCGGATCAAAAAATATGGTGGAAAAAGCCGGTCAATTTATGAAAAACTTTAAAGAATAATTTCTATCCCAAAAACAAAAAATCCTCGCTATTTCAACAAAATAACGAGGATTTTTATTATAAAAAATTAACGCATTGTCACAAATTCTTCCGAACCTGTCGGGTGAATTGCCACCGTATTATCAAAATCTTTTTTAGTTGCCCCCATTTTAATAGCAACAGCAAAACCTTGAATCATTTCATCTACGCCAAAACCAATACCGTGCAAACCAACAATTTTTTCTTCTGAGCCGATGCAAACTAATTTCATTCGGCAAGGTTGGCGGTGTTGCGTTACAGCGGTATACATAGAAGTAAAGGTTGATTTGTACACTTTCACATTTTCTGCGCCATATAGTTCAATGGCTTGTGGCTCGGTCAATCCTACCGTGCCGATTGGTGGGTGACTGAAAACCACAGTTGGGATTAAGTTATAATCTAAATGTTCAGTCGGTTTATTATTGAACAAACGTTCAGATAAACGGCGACCGGCTGCTACTGCAACCGGTGTTAATTCAACCGCACCGGTATTATCGCCGACTGCATAAATGCCCTGCACATTGGTATTCTGATATTTATCAACTTCAATAAAGCCTTTGCTGTTGGTTTTCACACCAGCAGCTTCTAAATTGAGCTGATCGGTCATCGGCACACGACCGATCGCCCAGACAAGGCAATCTACGGTTTGTGAGCGTCCATCTTCTAAAAAGAGTGTGAGTGAGCCGTCATCATTTTTCACCACTTTTTGTGGAATAGCTTGAGTATGTAGAGTTGGACCTTCGTTATTAATAGTTTCTACTAAAGTTTCAACAATTAACGGATCAAAATTACGCAACGGTGCGTGTTTACGCACAAATAGATGGGTTTCAACACCTAAGCTATGTAAAACACCCGCCAATTCCACTGCAATATAACCTGCACCAACTACAGCAATACGTTTTGGCAACGATGTCAATGCAAATACGCCATCAGAATCAATACCGTACTCCGCTCCTTCAATGTCTGGATGACTTGGACGACCGCCGGTTGCGATTAGAATATGTTTTGCTTTGATTAATTCGCCGTTGACTTCAACAGTATGCGCATCAACAAATTTTGCAAAACCGCGAATAACATCAACTTTGTTATTACCAAGAACGCGCTCATAGGATTGATGAATACGATCAATATAGGCTTCACGGCTTTCACGTAATTTTGCAAAATCAAATTGATTAACGGTAACATCAAAACCATAATCCGGCGCATAGAGATTAATTGCTTCAGCAATTTGCGCACCGTACCACATTACTTTTTTCGGCACACAACCCACATTTACACAAGTACCACCAAGATATTTGGCTTCAATAATAGCACATTTTTGACCATAGCTCGCAGCACGGTTAATCGAAGCGATACCACCGCTACCACCGCCAATAGCAATATAATCATATTCTCTCATTTTTGTTCTCCCATTAAATTTAAACTGTAATGTCGTTTATTTTGACGAAATTAAATAAAATAAGCCAACTGTTAACATAAATTGGTTTAATTGGTAATAGCAATATTTATTCCGGCGAAATCCAATGTAGCTCCCAATATCCGGTACCTTCCGGAGCTAAAACGTTAACTAAATAAGGCAAAATGGCTTTCATTTGTGCTTCTAATTTCCAAGGCGGATTAATCACGATCATTCCGCTTGCCGTCATTCCTCGTTGTGCGGTATCAGGACGAATTCCCAATTCAACTTGTAGGATTTTACGGATCTTAGTCTGTTCTAAAGCACGTACCATTTTCTTAATTTGTTGACGTAAAACAACCGGATACCAAATGGCGTATGTGCCGGTAGCAAAACGTTTATAGCCCTCAACAATGGCATCCACTACAAGCTGATAATCCTCTTTTAATTCATATGGCGGATCGATCAGAATAAATCCACGCCGTTCTTTTGGCGGCAAGACTGCCTTCAACTGCTGAAAACCGTCATCACGTTTAACCTGTACATTTTTATAAGGCTGCATATTTTTGCGTAATAACGGATAATCGCTCGGATGTAATTCCGTTAAAATGGCTCTGTCTTGCGGACGCAATAAATTTGCCGCCAATAGCGGGGAACCGGGATAAAAACGAAGTTTTTGTTGGGAATTTACTTTCGCAACTTGATCCAGATAATATTTCACCGTTTCGGGAAGATCTTGGCGTTGCCATAAATAACCGATGCCTTGCTCAAATTCCGCTGTTTTTTCTGCTTCAAAACTTTGCAATGAATAAAGACCAGCGCCGGCGTGCGTATCTAAATAGAGAAAACCTTTCTCTTTTTGCTGTAACGCATCAATAATTAAAAGTTGCACAATATGTTTCAGCACATCGGCAAAATTGCCAGCATGAAAACTGTGGCGATAACTTAACATAAATTTCCTCTTATTTTTCTAATTGATGCCAATGTTTCGGATTGACAAATTCAATGCCTTTATCAACAAAAGCGATGTTTTCGTGTTGTAACAAATAGCGTTTTGCCGGCAATCCGCCACCAAAACCGGTGAGCTGCTGTTGTTTGCCGAGAATACGATGACAAGGCACAATAATGCTGATAGGATTTCTACCAACAGCACCACCGACCGCACGCACGGCTTTTGGTTTTCTTATTTGATTAGCAATATCAGCATAACTAGCAGTTTGACCAAAAGGGATTTTTAATAATGCAAGCCAAACTGCACGTTGAAATTCCGTACCAATTAAATGTAATGGCAGATCAGAAAATTCTGTTCTTTGTCCAGCGAAATATTGTATTAAAGCGTTTTTTGTTTGTTGCAACACCGGATGTTGATCATCATAACGCCAATTTTGCTGTGTCTGTACCTGTTCGCGTTCAAACAATACACTAATTAAATGTTGTTCTTGAGCAAAAAGCTGTAAATTGCCAATCGGAGAAGACATTGTCAGCCAATAAATATGATCTACCATTTGATTAATCCTTTTTAAAAGCTCGCTATTGTATTGGAAGCAGTTGAAATAGAAAAGTTAATAATTTTTACGGCGAATAAATGCGATTAAATTTTTAATTCGATAAATTAATAAGGCGGCGAGGATTAATACGCTACCAGCCAATTTTAATGCTGTTAATTGTTCATCAAGCCACCAAACACTCATTATCATTGTCCACACCGGTTCAAGCAACATAATAATAGAAGCGTTAGCAATATTGCAGTAACGTTGCCCGATTGTTTGCAACATATAGCGGAAATTAGTACCGATTAGCACGCTAATGGTTAGCCACATAATTGCTGAAGTCGGCACTTCACTTTTCCACGGTTCAACTATTAATGAGTAACTAAGGCAAAGCACACCAACGACGGAAAGTTGCAATGTAGTTAAAGCTAAAGCCGGAATCGATTTTGAATATTGATTGTGTAAAACAAAATAACTTGCTGAGAATAGCGAGGCAAGTAAATAGAATAGACTGTCAGTCGAAAAATGCAATTCACCTTTAGAAATCGCCAATAAATAAACACCGGAAAGTGCAATCGGCAAAGCAATCCAAAATGAGCGTAACGGTTTATTATGAAACACCAACCAAGAAATCAATGGTGCGATTAACATTGAAATGCTCATCAAAAAAGCTCCCTCACCAAGATTATTGCTATAAGTAATAGCAATAATCCAAGTTGCCATAAAAGCAGCGAATAACAGCCCTGTGGAGCTGGCACGCATTACTTCGATTCGAGTTAAACGTTTAAATTGTGGATAGGCAAATGGCAAGAATAACAAAGCAGCAGAGAAAAAACGCAATCCAATAAAACCGACAGGCGGAAAGCCGACTAAAGCATACTTTGAGAAAAACCATCCCAAAGCTGCCAAAATGGATACAAAAAACAGAATAATTTCACCAATGCCATCTTTTTTTGCCATAAACTTCTTTCTTCTTATAAGGAATAATGTTTCTATTATGAGCATTCAAGAAAAGAGTGTAAAACTTTTTTCAAGTCAATCACAGATAATGAGATAATAAATTAGGAAAATTTTCCAATTAACTGGATATTTATACAGTTTAAAGGTATGCTAACGAACAAATTTTTATAGGGCAGCGCTAGTCTGCTCTATGAAGACAAAATGAGGTAATTATGATTGGGCATTTACGCGGTATTCTATTGGAAAAATCACCACCAGAAATCTTATTAGAGGTGAACGGTATAGGTTATGAAGTTTTATTACCAATGACCAGTTTTTATCATTTACCGGAAGTTAATATGGAAGCATCCATTTATACGCATTTAGTAGTGAGAGAAGATGCTCACCTCTTATTCGGTTTCTACCATAAACAGGATCGCACACTATTTAGAGAATTAATTAAAACCAATGGCATAGGTCCTAAATTAGCCTTAGCTATTTTATCTGCAATGTCAGTGAATGAATTTTCTTATGCGATAGAACATGAAGAATTGTCGAAATTGGTGAAGATTCCCGGTGTAGGAAAGAAAACTGCCGAGCGTTTGATTGTTGAACTGAAAGGCAAATTTAAATCATATCAGCACGATGATTTCTTTATTGAACAGAATTCAACACAAAATAAATTTGAAATAGATAAAGTTTCAGCAATAGATGATGCCATTTCTGCATTAGTTGCTTTAGGTTATAAACCGGCAGAAGCAGAAAAAATGGTGAAACGTGTGGCAAAACCGGAATGGGATAGCGAACAGTTGATTCGTGAAGCCTTGAAGAATGCCTTATAACAATACATAGAAGCAAAGAGATATGATTGAAGCAGACCGTATTATCAGCCCTACAGCAAAAGCGGAAGAAGAATATATCGACCGCGCAATTCGTCCAAAATTATTGCAAGATTATGTTGGACAGCCACACGTTCGGGAACAGATGGATATTTTTATCAAAGCGGCAAAAATGCGTAATGATGCACTTGATCATCTGTTGATTTTTGGCCCTCCCGGTTTGGGCAAAACCACATTAGCCAATATTGTTGCCAATGAAATGGGAGTGAATATTCGCACCACTTCCGGCCCGGTGTTGGAAAAAGCCGGTGATTTGGCAGCAATGTTGACCAATTTAGAACCTTATGATGTGCTGTTTATTGATGAGATTCATCGTTTATCACCGGCAATCGAGGAAGTGTTGTATCCGGCAATGGAAGATTATCAGCTGGATATTATGATTGGTGAAGGGCCAGCAGCACGGTCGATTAAATTGGATTTGCCACCGTTTACTTTAGTTGGTGCAACGACTCGTGCTGGATCATTGACTTCGCCATTGCGAGATCGTTTTGGCATTGTGCAACGCTTGGAATTTTATTCCATTGAAGATTTAACCTCCATTGTGGTGCGTAGCGCAAATTGTCTCAATCTTCAGATTGATGAGCAAGCGGCACACGAAATTGCACGCCGTTCACGCGGTACACCTCGAATCGTGAATCGATTATTGCGTCGTGTGCGAGATTATGCCGATGTAAAAAATGACGGTTTTATTTCGGTAGAGATTGCGAAATTGGCATTAACGATGTTGGATATTGATTCAGAAGGCTTTGATTTTATGGATCGTAAATTGTTAATGGCGATTATTGAGCGTTTTGACGGCGGCCCGGTCGGTTTGGATAATTTAGCTGCGGCGATCGGTGAAGAGAAAGAAACAATAGAAGATGTGTTGGAGCCTTATTTAATCCAGCAAGGTTTCTTACAACGTACACCGCGAGGTAGAATCGCCACACTGCATACGTATCAGCATTTTGGGGTGAGTAAATAAAAAAGCCTATTATCAATGTAAGCTTTGCTATATTTAAGGAGTCTATGTGTAGTAATGTGGTGTCCAAACAAAAGCCGATGAAATGAACCATCGACCTCATAAATGTTTAGGTTAACGAACGTCTTATGAAATTTATTTTGACGAGGAATTGCATTTTGCTCGACAATTTAAGCCTCAAAAACTACGACTCCTCAATATGCCCCTGATCTAAATGCACAATATCAATTTCATTATTGGCATCAACTTGGAAGGCTTGTCCAAATCCTTTTACAAATAGCCCCTGTTTCGGAATAAGGTGGAAGAGGGAGAAATCTTGCATTTTCACCAATTCCTTCATTAGATTGCCGTGGCGTTGTTGCAGTAAGCCTGTGCCAAGTTCCCATTCGGGAGTGTTTCGCGGAACTTCAATCACTTCTGCCTCGGCGGTTAAGCGGTGGCGGGCGAAAATTTGGCGGCTGGATTGCTCGTCTTCAATCAACATTAAAGACACCTTGCCATTTTGTTTCAAATTGCGGGCGTGCTTGGCGATGGTGGAAATAAAAATGTAGTAGCCTTGCTCGCTCTCTGCGAAAGGGGCGTAGCTCGCATTCGGCATTCCCGCTTCATCAACGGTGGCTAGTAACAGGGTTTTGCATTGTTGTTTTAATTCTTCAATTTCAGGTTTTAAGCGGTGATTTAAACGCTGTTGGCGATCTAGCATAAAATTTCCTTATTTTTCAGTTGGTTAAATTTTTCTACTTGATGAGGGAAAAGCTGGCGTTGCGTATCTCTGCCGAGATAAATTTTAAATAGTATATTGTCATCTTCGGTAATAAAGGCGATGGCATAGCTTTCTTTGCCGCGAAATGGCTTGCTGATAAGGGCAATGTCTTTTACGCGGTCTAATTTGAGATGCCCGTGCAAGGCGATATCTGGCTGTTTATCCATATTCAGATTGAAATAGCCGTAGCCTGTTTTACCCTGTGGGAAAACGCCCGACACTTCAAAGATCGAACCCGCTTTTTCGATTATTGTAACCACCTCGCCCCAAGTGTGGATTTCCGCAAGCAGGGCTTCCACTTGCCCCGTAAAGAAAGACACAAAGTGCGGTGGTAAATTTTTGAGAATTTTTCCTTCAGGAAGTTGGAATTTCTCTGCTAAATCAAGGGTGTGTAGCTCAGGCTGAGCCTCCAACGCCTGAGCAATCTGTTGTTGTAATGTCATAACTTTCCTTTTTATTGAACGTTAGAATTGATAAGCCACGCTCACTTTCACATTTCGCCCTGCCGATGGCGTGAGGCTGAATGCTTGGGTGTAGGCTTTGTCAAAGAGATTTTCAATCGCAAAATCAACACGTAAGTTTTCCCACTCCCCTTGTTTTGGTGCATAGGTCGCGGTGAGATCCACAAGGGTGTAAGCGGGATATTCTTGCGTGGTTTTGCTTGGTAAGCGTTTTTGGGCAAAGTAATGGCTTAAGCGACCGCCAACGGAAAATTTATCTGCCACCACGGCATAATTTCCGCCAACAATGATCCTATCTGCATTAATATTTTCCAAGGCTTCACCCGTTTGACGATCTTTTCCTCTGAGCATTCCATAATTGGCATAGAGCGACCAACTTGGCGTTTGGTATTCTGTGCTGAATTCTACCCCACGCAAACGGGCATTTTGAACATTGCGGTATTGAAATATTTCAGGAATATCTTTTGCTTCATCATTATATTTAATTACTTCAAGATTAATAAAATCTTTCACGTCATTTTGGAAAAGTGCGGTGCTAATTTTTAACGAATCTTCCGCTTTCCACAGATTTTGCCAATGGAAGTTAACATTAATTTCTTTATTACGGGCAACTTCGGGCTTGAGATCCGGGTTTGATTGGAAAGAAGTAACCAGCATTCTGTCATAACCAAAGTGATTGCCCGAAACATAACGTTCTTGCAGGCTCGGAGCACGGAAAGCCTCGTTATATTTTACATTAATGTCAAACCAGTCTATTGGCTGATAGCTGAGCGTCAATGCAGGCGATAAATGGCTTTTTTGATAGCTTTGTGAGCTGACTTCTGAGGTTTTGTAATGATCAAATCGCAACGCTGGGGAAAGCGTCCATTGCTCTGCAAGTTTCAAGTGGCTAAGCAAATAGGTTCCCCACACATTGGCTTTCGCATTGTAAGGGTTTGGGCGGTATTTTGCGGTCGCAAGATCTTTACAGCCCGCGAGGGGATTATTGGCACAAGTCCCATCAAGTTGTTTTTTCTCCCTTGCGGTAATGGCGTGATCTTGATAAAAATCCACCCCATAAATGAAGGCAGCTCGCTCAAATTCTGAGGTATTGCGGAAATTAAAACCCCAAGTGCGATAACGAGTTTCGTCATTAGCGAGGGTGCGTTGGTTTTGCTCCGTTTCTTTAGTGCGGTTAGTGTAGAGGGTCAATTCACTATTTATCCAGTCTGATTCTGGATTAAAGAGATAACGCAAAGAAAGCCCTGTATCGACAATTTTTTGCTGTGCTAAATCTGTTGTTCCGCCCGCTTCGCTGTAATCCACTTTACCACCTGTGTCACGGCTTTTCTTAACATAATCAAAAAAATCAATAGGCGTATAAGGCTCTGCCATTTCATTATTAGCTGGGGCGAGTTGCTTATTGACTGTGTGGCGGAAATTTAGTTCAAGACGGTTAGTTTCGTTAATTTGCCAGCCCGCTTTCAACAAGCCCCCTTGTTGAGTTAGGCCACTGTAAGGCAACTCACCCAAACTTTCACCCAAACGTAAATTATTACTTTTATTGCGAAAACCCTGAACTAGCACATCAAATTTTTCATTCGCACCATAAGCTGCCACTTGGGTTTCGCTGAGGGAGCTGGCGGATTGGTAGCCCTGTTTGACTAACACGCCCCAATGCTCATTATTTTTAAGTAAGTCAAAGGCATTAAGCGTTCGCATTGCCATTACGCCACCTAATGCACCACTGCCCCACAAGGCACTACTTGGACCTTTCACCACTTCAATTTGTCCCAAGGTGCTTGGCGGAAGAAAATAAGATCCGCGATGTTCCAAATTAAAATTTTGTCGAACGCCATCAATCACTTGCACAACACGGGTTCCGCTAAGCCCTCGTATATTTACTTTTTGAGCAAGTGGACGACTCCCTCCAGAGATTGAAATATTCGGTTTAGATGAAATTGCTTGGGCGACACTTGTTGCTTGTGCTTCCTCTAACTGATTTCGATCTAAACGTTCAATTTTATTTTGTGTTTGAGCATACTCTGTCGGATCTCGTAAAGCAGAAACTTCTATTTCCTCTAACATTTCTGCCCATCCCAATGATGGCAGCAATGAACAAAGTGCAAAGTAAATAGGTGATCGCTTTAATTTCATTGAAAAAACCTCTCATTCACTGTTTTGTTAATTGAGTTGATAGTATTTGTTAAAAAATAAAAAGTCAATACTATTGATAATAATTTTCATTTGTGTATGATCGTTTTCGAAATAAACTCTTAACCCTTTTTTATTAGGTGAATATTATGCGTTATTCTAATTATCTACTTGGTTGTATTCTTACTTTACCGTTATATGTTCAAGCTCAAGAAAGCTTTCAAGATCAATTGCAACAGGCTGGGGCTATTTCACAGGAACTCAATCAACAACGTAAACGTTTAGAAAAGCCTGATGGGCAGTTATTCAAACAACCCGTACATATTCATTCGCAAAGCAATAATGCACTGCGTTTTGAGTTAAACCAGATACATATTAAATTGCTCAATGAGACAGGTTTAGAAACGCCAGTAAAACAAGATTTATCGCATTTAATTAAACCTTATCTTAACAAATCAATAACACTTGATGATTTAAACCAACTCACAGAAAAAATTACGCAATATTACCGTGAGCATAATTATTTAGTTGCTCGAGCTTTCTTACCACCTCAAGAAATTGAAAATGGTGAGCTTACAATCGGCGTGATGGAAGGGAATATTGGGAAAATTAACATTGATAATCAAAGCAAATTATCCGCTAATTTTGTCAGACGAATGGCAAATACAAGTATTAATAGCCAACGTTATTTATCTCAAACAGAAACGGAAAAATTAGCATTACTATTAAATGATATTCAAGGCATTAAATCTAAATTAAGTGTACAGGCTGGGGAAAAGACAGGCACAACAGATGTTAATGTCCTTTTGCAAGATGCCAAACGTTGGCAAGCTTATGTTTTTTCCGATAACCAAGGCTCAACGAGTACAGGACGCTATCGGATAAGTGCGGGTGGAAAATTGTTCAATTTGGCCGGATTAGGTGATGAGCTGAGTATCAATGCGTTAAGCTCCCAAAACCGTCGTTTGAAAAATATTCGGATTGAATATTCGGCGTTATTAGATGGATATGGAACAAAAATCGGTACTTACTTCTCCTATTTAAACTATAAATTAGGCGGTGATTTCGCTGCATTAAATGCTAAGGGATATAATCAAAATGTAGGGATTTATCTTTTACATCCAACTATCCGCCAACCTGATTTACACGTTAATACCAAACTTACACTTTCACATAATCGTATTGCAGATAGCCAAGTCGCAAGCCAAGAAGTAGAAAATCACACTCGGATTAATCTCGTTAATTTAGAATTAAATGGCGTTTGGAATAGCCTACCAAAGGGAACGACCTATTTTAATATGGCAATGAGTATTGGGCAGGAACATAATCAAACGTCAGAATCCTATCAAAATCGTCCTCTAGATTGGCAAGAAAATAATAAATTTACCTTAACCAATATTGAATTAGGACACGAGCAGATCTTACCTTATGATTTTGCCTTTGATATTAATGTGAAAGGGCAATTAAGTGATCGAAACCTCTCTTCTAATCAAAAAATGTTATTAGGCGGTCAATCTGCTGTGCGAGGATATCGAGCTGGTGCGGTTTCCTTGTCTGACGCCATCATTGGACAATTTACGCTCAAACATTATTACCCACTTTTCAAAGAAAGTTTACTCACGACATCGGCATTTTATGACATTGGTGCGGGTAAAAAATACCACAAGATCAGTACCTATAATCAACGTCCTGAAGAAACAAATCAAATCAAATTACAGAGTATAGGTGCGGGATTCCAGCTTTCTGCTCCGAATAATTATTCAATAAATGCGTACTATAGCCGCCCTATTGGTCACAAATTGGCAAATGAAAAAGATCACCAATTTGTATTGTCATTCTTAAAATTGTTTTAAGTTATTGGAATATCAATGTCTTACAATCATTTAGGAGCTAAACTATGAAAACTTCTCTTAGCCTTATTTCTTTAGCCATACTGTCTAGTTCAGCTATCGCTAACAATATTGATGTAAATGCGTTACCTAAAAATCACAAACTCACTCAAGGCGAAGCCAGCATTTCACAAAATAACAATGCAATGACTATCGATCAAAAAAGCGATCGCGTTTCTATTGATTGGGAAAGTTTTAATATTGGCAAACAAGCCAGTGTTACATTCAATCAGCCCGCTTCCTCAAGTATCGCCTATAACCGTGTAACGGGGGCGGATGTTTCCACCATTCAAGGCAAACTGAATGCCAATGGGCGAGTGTTTTTATCTAACCCTAACGGCGTGATCTTTACCAAAGACGCACAGGTGAACGTGGGGGCGATTCTTGCCACGACGAAAGAGGTGGAAAAACTCGCGGAGAAACCGAAATACAGTTATTCACGAGATGAAGCCAGCTTTAAGCGGAAAAAGGAGCAAGAGGGCGAAATTCGTAATGAGGGAGTCATTCAGGCGGAAGAAGCCATTTATTTGGTGGGCGATAAGGTCGTGAATAACGGCGAGCTTCGCCTAACGGGAAATCCTGAAGAGGTAATTAAACTGAATTATTCGGGCAATCTTGATGGCATAGCGGTGAAAAATAAAACGGTGCTGTTGGGGGCGGGGGATAGTTTTACCTTTGATTTAGCCAATTTCAGCATTAGCTTAACGGGTAAACAGGTAGCAGGGCTAATTGAAAACAAGGGGGCGATTATTTCCAATGATCGCATTTTGCTTACTGCCAAAGGGGGAGATCAGCTTAAGCATTCGGCGGTAAATAATTCGGGCTTACTGGAAGCCAATGACATCGCCATTGAGGGCGGAAAAATTGTTCTCACGGAACAATCGGACATTCGCTATGGCAAAGATAGCCGTAATGGGGCTACCCTTAAAATTATACAAACGGGGAAAGACAAAGATGCAAGCATAAAAATAGGCGGAAAAATTACCGCACTTGCACAAACAGACAAAGTTAAACAAGCCACTTATCACCACAATGATCGTTTCCAATCAGGAAAAATGGCGCGTGATGAACAAGGAAAAATTCTTTATACAGCGGACAAAAAAACGATTGCTAAAGCGGAACAATCCGAGAATGGTTTAATTGGAGATGATGGGAAACGCTATGCCAATCAAAGTGATGTCGTTTTTGTGATTAGTGCTAAAAATAGAGGCTATCAAACAGACAGGAGAGGTTATAGACCTGAGTTTAACAAGAAATTTGATGCATTACGCTTGCCTTATCGTGATGAACGCATTTTAGAAATTGGTTATAACGAAAAAAATGGTGAATTGAGCGATATCAAAATTATTAAACGTAATGATAAACTTGATTCCATTAACAGTAAAATTGCTGACATATTAGAAGAGAAGATTAAGGCAAAAGATTTTTCTTTCCTCAAGAAAAATGAATTGGATTCTTTAACCGCAAAAGTTATTGAGGAGCAAAAACAAGAACTTATTAATAAACTGGGCATTAATGAGCAACAGTTATCTCTTTTATCGGGCGATCAAACCGTTACAGTTGAGGGACGAGTTTATACTGCTCCAGCCGTTTATTTATTAAAATCAAATGTCACTCAGCTTTTAAAAGAAGTACAACAAAATAAACCCGATGCAAAATTTGAAGATTTGACATTATTAGCATCGATTTTGAATAATCGTCGTCCTGTTTCTCAAGGTATTGACAACAGTAAAACGAAAACGGGCTTTCTGAATGACGAGAAAAAACAAATTTATCCTTTAATGGTGTCACAGAGTATATCGGAAAAGCTAAAACAGAATATTGCCTTACCTTTAACAACAATCAGTACACAAACTCAGCTTGAAATTCAAAATGCAGATTTCAATCATATTGAAGGCGGAAAACATAACGTAATGATTTTAGCCAATAATTCCAAGGATAATGAAGCAACGATTCGTTTACAAAGAAGCCATATTAATCTTGGTGGAGGCGCTTTCGGCATTGGAAGTACAACAGGATTTGTGCCTTTACAAGAAAATATCTTGCAAGTAAAACAAGAAAACGGGCAATTGATTTCCTTATACAATGTAACAGGTACATCTCTAAAACAGAAAACGCTAAATGAATTATTAAAAAACATTAAGTTTTATGATTTTAACTCAAAATTCCAAACTAAAGATAATCAGCAGATTTCTTTACCTGAACTTTGGACGCAATTTGTAGAAAATCCAACAATTCAAAATAAGAATGTTGAAAATGTTAATTTTTATTCTTTTGTAAAAGAGAATTTCAAGGCGTTTGTGCAAGACAAGTTAGAAAAACTTCCCTCTCAAGTGGAGACCGTTTTATCTCGCTCAACATTTTCTGATGGCAATACCATTAATTCAAGTTGGAAAAAAATTGAAGTTGCCAAACAAACCACCAATATTCCAGGCCTTACCGCTCATCAATACGCCCCATTTAACGTTGAACTAAACGAAGTCACTTTCCAAAAAAGTAAAGACTTCATCATTGCGGACGGATTTAAAACAGTGCAGTTAAATAAAGTTACCAGTAAAGATGAGATCGGAATCTATATCAATGCAGGTAATCAGCGTTCTTATTTCAGCAAAGAGACTAATTTATCTGCAAATGTGAAAAAGCAAGGCTATGAATACCTTATTGCGAATTTGGAAGAACGTATTACACGAGGGAATTTTTCCGTCTTAAACGAACGTTATGATTTTAATCAATATAATTGGGATGTAAATAATACGCCATTTACACGCAAACTTGCTCATAGCGAAAGAGCAAGCCGTGCAGCAAATAGAGAATTAAACAGAGCCTTTGCTGAATGGGTAGGCGATGCCACAAGCCAGCGTTCGCATATTGACGGCACAAAAATCACAATTCGAGATAGCCAACTAAACAGTAAAGATGGATTTATGCATTTACTTGCCAAAGATGTCGATATTCAAAATAGCCGTTTAACGGTCAATTATGCTCGACCGCTTTATGATGATTTTATGCCTAAAGCCAGCAAAATAGGGATAAATGCGAAGAATATTCGATTAGATCATAGCCACCTATTCGTCAGCGGAGAGGATAGATTGAATACATCCGCAATGCCGGGTGCAGCTGGTATTTTCTTAATTGGTGATGTTGTTGGTAAAAATAGCAGTATTTATGCCAAAACATATCAGGGGTATAGTATCCGAACCAGTGGAAAAACAACGTTAAGTGGAGAGTCTTCGGCAAAAGATTTACGCATTACCGTTATTCATACTGGGCCTTATCCAAAAGACAGTGGTTCCGTATTTGGTGCAAATAGTGCGGACTACTTTATTGAAGGAATAGGTTTTGATGTGGGAGATATTATCCAAAGAGATGAAAAAGGGAATGTTATATCGGGTACCACATTAAGTAATCTAGAATTTAATATTTTTGCCCCTAATGGTGCAAGAGCCTTTAAATCTTACGATAATTCTAGCAAAGATTATGTTCCGAATATCAAAGTAATGAAAAGTGCTATCTTCAATTATTTTGAACGACCACGCATTGTTTCTCTTGCCTCAAATGTTGTTACTGGCAAAAGTCAGGCACTGAGCTTAAGAGATATGCTACGCAATATTGATCAAATTCAAGGTGTCAAAGCAAGCAATTTAGGTTTACAACAAGCGAGTAACACGAACCTTCCAACCTCTTTAAATCAAATAGATAACATAATACAAAATGTTTCTTTACCAGAAGAGCGAAGTGAAGTTGAAATTTGTGATGCAAGCAGCCAAGAATGCTCTACACTTCCATCGAAGATGAATGGAAAAGTCAGCGTGGGAGAGATTTTGTAAGATAATATGTATAAGATCAAGTCTGATCTTCTACACATTAACCGTGCAAAATCATAAAAATCTTATAAAAAACTAACATACACAAACCAACAAAAAACCGGTGTTTCCACCGGTTTTCTTCTCTATTTCTGGCACTATTAAGCAAGATATTTTGCTTTTAGCGCTTTCGCAAATGCGATTTTTTCCGGAGTTAATTCTTTGGTCATCGGTTCACGGCAATAACCGGCATCCACGCCGTCCAATTTCAACAACTCTTTAATGGTGAGATAAAGTCCATTAGATAAAATGCCTTCGATCAAATCGTTGGTAACGTGTTGAATTTGACGAGCTTCTTCGATCTTACCTTGTTGAGCCAATTCAAAAATTTGTCTTGCACGCACACCATTGACATTGAAGGTACTGCCGATGGCACCGTCCACGCCCAATACTGCCGCTGAAAGCATCATTTCATCAAAACCTGCCCAGATAAGGTGGTTCGGATAAGCTTTACGTACACGTTCCAATAAATAGAAATCACCGGCAGTGAATTTTACGCCAATAATTTTTGGATTTTTATAAAGTTCACCAAACTGTTCAACGCCGATATTAACACCGGTTAAGAATGGAATAGAGTAAACGATCATATTATTACCGGTTTCAGCAACGATAGTGTCGTAATAGTTTTTGATTTCAGCAAAACTAAATTTGTAATAGAAAGGTGTTACTGCAGAAAGAGAGTCATAGCCCAATTCAGTTGCATATTTACCTAATTCAACCGCTTCTTGTAAATTAACGCTACCCACTTGTGCGATTAATGCTACCTCATCTTTCGCTTCATCTTTGGCGATGCGGAAAATCTCTTTTTTCTCAGCTGTTGAAAGCATAAAGTTTTCGCCAGTGCTGCCACCAACATATAAACCGTTCACTTTCATTTTATCAATGTTGTAACGGATAATTTCACGCAAACCTTTTTCGTTGATTGAGCCGTCCGCATTAAAAGAAACTAATAATGCACTGAAGATACCTTTTAAATTTTTCATAAAAATTTCCTTTATTAATAGAGTTATTTAATTCGTTGTTCCAAAATAACATTAATGGTTTTCTGTTTCGCTTTAATCGCTTTTTGTTCTTCTTTACGCACCAATAATGCATAAATCAAATCCATTACAAATAATTGCGCAATTTTTGTGCCGATTGAATCTCCTTGCATTTGTCCCTGGCGATTACCGTTAATCAAGACATAATCTGCCTCTTCAGTAATTGGAGAACGTAAATTGTGCGTTAAAGCTACCGTTTTTGCACCAGCTTTCTTAGCGATGCGTAATGAGCGGATAATCTCTTCTGAATAACCGGAGTGACTAATACCTATTACAACATCTCCTGCTTTCATAAGAGATGCTTGCATATACATAAAATGGTTATTCGTGGTTGCATCCACCTGCAATCCGATACGCATTAATTTATGTTTTACATCTTCAGCGGTAATGCCTGATGAACCGACACCGAACAAAAAAATACGTTTGGCTTTATGAAGCTCATTAACCACTTGATCCAACTGATCAAAATCAAGCAAATTGATGGTTTCCCCTACTACATTCACCAATGCAGTTTGTAATTTTTTGGCAATTTCAAATGCGTTATCCTCTTCCGATACTTCCGTATCTAACAAGGTTTGGTTCTGTTTTTCTTGTGTTGCCAATTCAATGGCAAGCTCTAATTTGAAATCGGTATAACCTTTAAACCCGAGTGTGCGACAAAATCGAATAAAAGTCGCTTCACCAACATTGAGTTGTTCCGAAACTTCCGACAAAGAAGATTGGCTTAACAAATTCGGTGAAGCCAAAATTGCCGCCGCAATTCGCTTTTCCGTTTTCGTCAAACTGGTTTGCAATGCTCCAATCGTATCAAGAATTTTTCCGCTTTCAGACATAACGCCTCCCTTTACTTAAAGCAAGGTAACCGGAATTTTTACCACCAATTTTTTCAAATGTTGCACTTTGCCTTCGACATTACAGCCCGGTTTATGCGGTTCATAAGGAAGAAAAATCGCAAACATTTTCGGGCGCAACACAATTTCACTTTTGGCATCAATATCCGGTGTTAATTGGTAATCATCTTTTTCATCATATTCGCTATAAAGTGATAAATCAGGATAAACAGGGCTACATTGAATGGCCTCTTTACCGCTAATTAAAACTTGAATATCTAAATATTGACGATGAATTTCCGCTTTTTTACTGCCGGCATCGGTGGTATCAAACTCCATTACATTCATATAAATTTGATCGGTAATATTATGTTTACCCAATTCCAAACCTGCTAAATCAAGTGTCTGCAAATGATCCAAAGCCTCTGCAATCACTTTCGGCAAACCCAATTTATATTCCGCTTTTGTCAAATCTCCAATAAACATATCTGTTCCTTATTTTAATGTTGTTAAATTCTGCTCAACCCACCACGCTGCGCCAATCAAGCCGGCATCCTGCCCGTGAAATGCTCGTTCGACCGCACATTGATAAAATTTAGGCTGTTGTTGCAAATAACTTTTCACCAGTGGTAAATAACCTTCTGCCAAACCGACACTACCACCGATAACCACTTTTTGAATATCCAATCCAATCACTAAATCTGCAATTAAGTTAGCGATAGTTTTCGCTGAACGCTGCACCAATGCAATCGCTTTTTCATCCTGCTGACGAAAACGCTCAAACACCTCTTTTGGTGAACAAGGGTGTTCCCAAACGCTGGCTGCCGCTTCAATCGCACGTCCGGAAGCAATCGCTTCAACGCAGCCTTGTCGTCCGCAACCACAAATCGGTCCGTTCGGATCAGCCAATGTATGACCAATATGTCCTGCCACACCGTTCGGTTCTGTTAATAAGCGACGCTGTAAAATAATGCCACCGCCAACCCCGGTAGAAACGGTAATAAAGACAAAGTTTTCCACTTGATCGGCATTCTGCTCTTTATATTCAGCACAAGCCGCCGCCTGCACATCATTTAATAAACCGATCGGTTTGTCGGTATGACGCGCAATACTCTCCTTTAATGGAAACTCTGCCAATCCGCCTAAATTTTTCGGATTTAATGCCGTTAAGATGCCATTATTAATAATGCCGGTGGAAGCAACCGCCACGCAGTCAAATTGACCTTGGTACTGCTGTACAATCTCCGCCAAGACCTTATGCATCTCATCAACCACATTTTGTGTTGGTGTTGCGATTTGACGACGACAAGTTACCGCCCCATTATTAACCAACGCTGTTGCAATTTTGGTGCCACCGATATCTAACGCTAAAACTTGCATAGGTTTCTCCCTATTTTGCTGATTTGACTGCATCCGCAAACCAGCTGACAATATGTTCCAAACGAGTCAATGCTGATCCGACCGTAACTGAATGCGCGCCGATTTCAATCGCTTTTTTCGCCAATTCAGGTGTGTTGTAACGCCCTTCCGCCATCACGCGGCAACCGGCTTTTGTCAGATCAATCACTAATTGATAATCCGGCTCTGACGGCACGGCACCACCGGTATAACCGGACATTGTGCTACCAATCAAATCAACACCTAATTTTTGGCAGAACATTCCTTCATCAAAAGTGGAACAATCTGCCATTGAAAGTTTGCCCAGCGCTTTAATTCTTTTCACTGTTTCTTCAATCGTTGTCGGGCGTGTACGGAACGTGCCGTCAAAAGCGATAATATCCGCTCCTGCCGCTGCTAATGCCTCAACATCGTCTAAAAATGGGGTAATTCGCACCGGACTGTCCGGCAAATCGCGTTTAACAATGCCGATAATTGGTACATTGACGGTTGGTCTTGTTGCTTTTAAATTATCAATCCCCTCAATACGTAAACCAGCGGCACCGCCAATCACTGAAGCCTGCGCCATTGCAGCGACAATTTCAGGATGATCCATTGGACCATCATCGACCGGTTGACAAGAAGCAATTAAACCGTGCTTAATTGCTGCCAAAATTTCTTGTTGATTTAAATTTGACATATAAACTCCAGTAATTTTATTAAAATAGAAGTTAGACTTCATAATGGGTGTAATTTACTCTTATGTCATCTTAAGAACAAGCAAAATAATTTTTTTTTGAGATCAAGATCTCACTTTTTTGCAAAAATGGAGGGATTTTACAATCAAATGGAGGAGAAAATTAAAAAATTATGCAGAGTAAAATTCTCTGCATAATTTGCTGCTATAAGATTTAAAGATATTCCAACTCAACATCATCAAACATTTTGCGGATAACATCATTATCACGAATCTGTTCAGCAGTTTCCACTTGGGAGCGTGTTAGATGTGGTGCAAAAATATTAATAAAGTCATAAGTATAACGGCGTAAAAATGAGCCTTTTTTGAATGCAATTTGCGTCATACTGGCTTTGAAAAGATGGCTGGCATCAATTGCAACCAAATCGCTATCCTGATCGCTATAAGCCATCGATGCCATAATGCCAACACCCAAACCAAGACGTACATAGGTTTTGATCACGTCTGCGTCTGTTGCTGTAAAAACAGTATTTGGCAAAATACCCTCACGATTAAAGGCATAATCAAGATCGGAACGCCCAGTAAAACCGAAGATATAGGTAACGAGCGGATATTTCCCCAACTCTTCTATGGTTAAATGTTCAACTTCCACTAATGGATGGTCTTTTTTTACAATCACAGAACGATTCCACATATAACAAGGCAATAAAATCGCATCTTCAAATAAATATTGTGCTTCAGTAATAATTGCCAAATCAATTTCACCTGAAAGCAGCAATTCATAAATTTGTTGTGGTGAGCCTTGATGAATATGCAAACTAACATCTGGATAACGTTTGACAAACGTTTTTACTACTTCCGGCAATTTATAGCGTGCCTGAGTATTAGTGGTGGCAATGAGCAATGTGCCGACGTCTGGGCGTTTATGCTCATCGGCAATTGCTTTAATACTCTGTTCTTTCACCAATAATTCACGAGCAATTGCAATAATTTTTTCTCCGGTAGGTGTTAAACTTTGAATATGTTTACCGTTACGTTCAAAAATTGATAATCCAAGCTCATCTTCTAACAATTTAACCTGTTTACTAATACCGGGTTGGGAAGTATAAAGTGACTTTGCAGCATCAGTAATGTTTAAATTATTATTTGCAATTTCAACAATATAACGTAATTGTTGTAACTTCATTCTTCCTCCCCGAAGACCACATTAACGTTTTTGATAACGTTTTTTGAGTGAATGTTGTTTAACCGCTTTACGAATTTGATTCGATTTGAATGAGCGTGAATTTTTATTGTCCACTTTGCTTTCAGTTTCGAGAGGTAAATCAACCAACTGGCGCAAATAATTTACTTTTTCTAACGGTAATTCAACCCAACCGCCACGAGGTAAGCCTTTCATCAAGTCAATATTACCGTAACGAGTACGGATTAAACGACTCACCTGAATGCCTTGTGACTCCCATAATCGACGGACTTCACGATTTCGACCTTCCGTTAAGGTGACGGAAAACCATTGATTCATTCCTTGACCACCTTGTGCAGAAATCTTTTTAAAACTTGCAGGGCCATCTTCTAATTGCACACCTTTACGCAATTTTGCCAGCATTTGCTCTGTAACCTGACCAAATACGCGTACTGAATATTCACGTTCAACTTCTTTGCTAGGATGCATTAAGCGATTAGCTAATTCTCCATCCGTAGTAAATAATAATAAACCTGAAGTATTAATATCCAAACGTCCAACCGACACCCAACGAGCATTATTAATGCGAGGTAAGCGCTCAAAAACGGTCGCTCGTCCTTCAGGATCGTGACGGGTACATAGTTCTCCTTCTGGTTTGTAATACATCAACACGCGACAAATATCTTTGCGTGCAGCAATTAATGAAACCAGCTGTCCATCGACACGAATTTTGGTATCGTTTTTTACTTCAACACGATCACCTAATGAGGCAATTTTACCATTCACGCTTACACGCCCCGCCGCAATAATCGTTTCCACCTCACGGCGTGATCCGATACCGGTACGAGCCAATATTTTTTGTAATTTTTCACCGACAATTTTGCCTGTGTTTTTTTTCTCATCTTGCTTGAGTTGCATAAATCTCCTTGTCGTCTTCACAGACGTCTAATGATTAAATAAAAGGTTCAATGCTGCCGCTGCCTTCTCTTAAAATCACCGGCGGCTCAACTGTTAAATCAACTACTGTGGTCGGATCTTGTCCAAGATAACCGCCGTGAATAATTAAATCCACTTGATTTTCCAACAAATTACGAATTTCTTCCGGATCGGATAAGGTGAAATACTCCTCGCCCGGCAGCATCAATGAACAGGAAAGAATCGGCTCACCTAATGTTTTCAATAATGCCAACGCAATATTATTATCCGGCACACGAATACCAATCGTCTTACGTTTGGATGTCATTAAACGTCTTGGTAACTCTTTAGTTGCCGTTAAAATAAAGGTATAACGTCCCGGCGTATTATTTTTGATCAAACGATAAATGGTATTGGTCACCAATGAATAATTGGATAACTCCGACAGATCACTGCACACCAAAGTAAAATTATGCCCTTCCGGCAATTTACGAATGCGAATAATGCGATCCATTGCGTGTTTATCACCGAGCATACAACCTAACGCATAGCCGGAATCCGTTGGATAAACGATGACACCGCCGTCACGCAAAATATCGACAGCCTGATTGATCAAACGTTGTTGAGGATTGTCCGGATGGATATAGAAAAACTGGCTCATAACACTCTCCTGTATTGTGACAACAAAAACGGCTTATTATATAACGCATTCAATCTTAAAATCACAAAAGATTTACACTATCGTTGCCAAACCGTTTTAACATTTTCAGGAATAGTTAAGTTTTTGCCTAATTCAATCCAACCGCACGGATAATGAAAGTCTGAACCGACAGAAGCAGACAGTGATAACTTGTCCAACCACTGAATTAACATTTTTTGCTGATTGTGATCAACACCACCGGCAATTTCGACCGCATCACCGCCCCACTGTTGGAAATCCTCAATCAGCGTGCGGATTTTATTATTCGTCATCTGATAACGCATCGGATGTGCCACCACCGCAATACCGCCGGCTTGATGGATAACCTCTATCGCGGTCGGAATATCACACCAATTTGCTTTGACATAGCAAGGTTTTCCTTGTGAAAGATAACGCTTAAAGGCTTGTCCTTCATTGCTTACCATACCGATATTGACTAAATAACGTGCATAATGCGCTCGTGTTACTTCACCACTGGTCAAAGCCTGCGCTTCGGCAAAAGCATTTTCCAATCCAAATTTTTTAAACCTTTCGCCAATTTCCACCGCTCTGGCATAGCGCAACTGCGCTTGTCGCTGTAACAACTCCGTCATTGCCGGATGTGTTTCATCAAAATCAAGCCCGACAATATGAATGGTTTTGCCTTGCCACACGGTCGAAATTTCAACGCCGCTGATTAAGGTAATCTGTTGCTGTTGAGCTACCGTTTTTGCTTCAGCAATGCCGTCCACCGTATCGTGATCGGTCAATGCCAACACTTCAACGCCTTGTTCTTTGGCGCGTAAAATGAGTGCTGTCGGCGACAATACGCCATCTGAAGCATTGCTGTGGGAATGAAGATCAATTTTTGTTGCAGAAATTTGTGATAACTTTTGCATTATGCTCTTAATTTAATTATGCGTACTGTTGGAATATTGCTTGCGGTGCGGAAACTTCAATCATCAGCGATTCAAGTCGATTAATATTAATCCGGAAAACATCACCGAACTGAAGTTGAGAATGCGGTAATTTTATCTGTTCATCTAAAACAATCACACTAGCAATCCCCCCTTCAATATCGGTAATTAATAATGTTGCCCATATTTGACTTTGCGAGATTAAGCACTTTGCCAACCCAATATTTGTCGGCATTTGAGATTGTTCAAGTAAACTAAAAAACCAATTTTGTTGCTGTTTAGGTAATAAAAAATGGCGACAGGCAACGGCACTATAAGCTAATTGATGACAAACCTCTTCTGATAATTGCAATGGCGATAAGATATCAATAAAGTGATTAACTAAATCAAAATCAGCTACTTCAAAAGTGCTATTTCCCATTCCATCTCTATTCAGCACATTTTTATTTAGTGTTGTTTCAACAACTGTATCATTAGGTAATATTGCAGTGAGGCGATCTCGCACACTATCATAGCTCCATTTACACTTATTATTGAATGCCATAAAAATAACTTACCTAAAAATAAAATAATAATGTAGTTGATTATATGATAAAAAAAGAGAAAAGTGCGATTTAAATAACACTTTTCTCTAAATTTTCCTTTATTATGCAATATTTTTTACTAATTCCTGTACCAAATTTGGTCCGTGATAAATTAAACCGGAATAAAGTTGCAATAATTCTGCACCTGCTTCCATTTTTTGCTGAGCATTTTCCACACTATCAATGCCTCCACTGCCGATAATTGGAATATCACCTTTTAATTCTTGATATAACCTCGCGATAATTTTAGTGCTTAAATCTTGTAATGGCTTACCACTTAATCCGCCCTGTTGATCCGAATTTTCCAAGCCGGTAACCATATCTCTTGATAAAGTAGTATTAGTGGCAATTACGCCATCAAATTGATGACGGCGTAAGCTATCTGCAATCGCAACCAACTCTTCTTCTGTTAAATCTGGTGCAATTTTTAAAGCTATCGGAACATATTTATTTTGTTGTGCTGCTAATATTTTTTGTTTCTGTTTTAATGCGCCTAATAAATCTTCCAATAACTCGCCATATTGTAATTGACGCAATCCCGGAGAGTTCGGTGATGAAATATTGACAGTAATATAATCAGCATATGGATATACTTTTTCTAAACAGAGCAAATAATCATCTCGTCCTTTTTCTACAGGTGTAAAAGTATTTTTACCAATATTAATTCCCAATACTCCGTCATAGCGAGATCTCTTAATATTTTCGATCACCTTATCCACGCCATCGTTATTAAAACCGTTTCGATTAATTATTCCTTCTGCAGAAATTAAACGAAATTGTCGAGGTTTTGCATTACCGGGTTGCGGTAATGGCGTTACCGTTCCCACCTCAATAAAACCAAAACCTAATGTGCCGAAACCGTCAATTGCTTCAGCGTTTTTATCTGCACCTGCTGCTAATCCAATCGGATTTTTAAAAGTAATTCCCATACATTGTTTTGGTGTTCCTGTAACTTGAAAATATTTCTCAAGCAAACATTTTGCCGGACTGCGACCGACCATCCCCAATAAATGAATTGTTAATTCGTGGGCTTTTTCCGCATCTAATGAAAATAGGGCTTTGCGGATTATTTGATACATACTCGTACACCTCGCTGGATAGTTAACTGTAATATTTTAATAGAAAAAGAGAGGCTAGTGCCTCTCTTTTAGTTTATTGTAATGCCTTGTCTATTTTCTCAAATAAATCACGAGAAAGATTTTCTACTTCTCTCAAACGTTCCAAACCGCGCTTCATCAAGGTTTGTCGCTGATTGTCATATCGTGACAAACGAATTAATGGTTCAATTAAACGTGCTGCCACCTGTGGATTTGAACTATTTAAACGAATCAAAACATCAACTAAGAAACGATAGCCTGAACCATCAATTGCGTGGAATGCACTTGGATTTTGTGAACAAAAACTACCTACTAATGCACGTAACCGATTCGGATTATTAAAATTAAAACTTGGATGTTTCATCAAATTCTGCACAATTTCTAACACATCCTCATCCGGACGAGTTGCCTGCAGCGCAAACCATTTATCCATCACTAATCCATCGTGTTGCCATTTTTGCTCAAAATCTGTCAATAACTCATCACGGCAAGCTAGTTGTGCTTGAGTTGACATAGATAATGCTGCCAAAGTATCAGTCATATTATTAGCGTGGGTATAATGTTTATACACTAATGTATTACCTAATTCGGTAAAGGCTAAATAACTTAAACAGACATTATTGAAGCTACGTAAAGCGATACTCTTCTGATCAATATGATATTCATCTTGCTGTGTAAAGTTATATAAACGCAATAGTTGATCTTTCAAGGTAGAAGCAATCTCTTTCTGCATAAAACTACGCACTGCACGGATACCTGATGGATCAATGGTTTTGAATAACTCTGCAAACTCAGTTTCTTTCGGCAATGTCAAAATTAATGCTATCAATTCAATATCTTGATTATAATTATCCAGCAAATAGTGCAGTGCCTGAATAAATTCCTCCGAAAGTTGCATTGTTTCATTTTGTTGATAATGCTGTAAATTTTGGCGTAATTCATTAGCCAATAACATCTGGCTAGCATCCCAACGAATAAAACCGTTTTCCGCAAATTTCATTAAGGTAATCAACTGTTGTTTACTATAAGGAAATTCTAATTTAACCGGCGCAGAAAATTCGTTTAATAATGCTGGAACCGGTTTTTTGTATACTGGTGAAAATTCAAAAGTCTGTTCATATTGTGTAATATTCAGCACATCGGAACTTAATTCAACACCTTGCACTTTCAATGGCAACAATTGTCCTGCTTCGTCATACAGGGAAACACGAACCGGAATATGTAGATTGACTTTATCCATTTGATCCAAAGTTGGCGGAGTCATTTGATTGATATGCAGGCGATAGGTCAAAGTATTGGTATCATATTCATCTGTTATGTTTAATTCCGGCGTACCAGATTGACTATACCAACGACGGAATTGAGTTAAATCGACCCCAGAAGCACGCTCCATTGCAGAAACAAAATCCTCACAAGTTGCTGCTGTTCCATCATTTTCTGCAATATACAATTTCATTCCTGCTTGGAATTTTTCTTCTCCTAGAAGCGTATGAATCATACGAATTACTTCCGCCCCTTTTTCATAAACAGTAACAGTATAAAAATTGTTCATTTCAATTACTTTTTCTGGGCGAATCGGGTGTGCCATCGGACTGGCATCTTCAGCAAATTGCACTGCACGTAGGAATTTCACATTATTAATTCGATTCACAGTACGAGAACCGGTATCAGATGAAAACTCTTGATCTCGGAAAACAGTCAACCCCTCTTTTAAACTGAGTTGGAACCAATCTCGACAAGTAATACGGTTACCTGTCCAGTTATGAAAATATTCGTGGGCAATAACTCTTTCTACGTCAAGGTAATCATTGTCAGTTGCAGTTTGTGGGTTCGCCAATACAAATTTAGAGTTAAAGATATTTAAACCTTTATTTTCCATTGCGCCCATATTGAAGAAATCAACAGCGACAATCATATAAATATCAAGATCATATTCGAGATCAAAACGATCTTCATCCCATTTCATCGCTTTCTTCAAACTTGCCATCGCCCAATCGGCACGATTTAAATTACCTTTATCAACATAAAGTTCCAGAGCCACTTCACGACCGCTACGTGTGGTGAAAGTATCACGCAACACATCAAAATCACCTGCCACCAATGCAAAAAGATAGCTTGGTTTCGGGAAAGGATCTTGCCATTCTACCCAATGAAATCCATTATCCAAGTCCCCTTGACGAACGCGATTACCATTAGAAAGCAAAATCGGATATTGCGCTTTATCGGCAATAATGCGTGTGCTGTAACGTGCCAACACATCAGGGCGATCCAACATATAAGTAATTTGACGGAAACCTTCCGCTTCACACTGGGTACAAAGTGCTTCACCAGATTGATACAAACCCTGTAACGATGTATTTTTCGCTGGAGAAATTAAGGTAACAATCTCTAATTCAAATTTATCACGTACAATCGTTTCTAAATCTAAAATCAAACCATCATTTACTTTTTCATATTGAGAAAATGGTTCATCGTTCAGTTTGATTGAAACTAAATCTAAGCTTTGTCCATCAAGATGTAATTTGGTCGCTTCTGGATTTAATTTATGCACCAAGCTCTTTGCCGTGACTTTAGTTTGTTGTGCATCGAGTTGAAATTCAAGAAAAATATCACTAATTGTGTAATCAGGCTTTTTATAATCTTTCCGATATTTAGCTTTTGGTAACATAAATCTTCCATCCATAAAAACATAAAAAAACGTGTGCTAGGATAAAGTTTTATTCCTCAAGTTGCAATCTGATTTCAAGGATTTTCAATGGTTTCTTCCTATCGTCGCTATCTTTGATTTTAATTCAAATAAGATTGTCATATTTCACTGCTCATCAATAAATGCTATCCTTATACCCTCAAATTCACTACTAGGAAATTATGTTATGCCTCAAACTGAAATTGCGATTGTAATGGGTTCCAAAAGTGACTGGAATACAATGCAAGAAGCCGCCAATATTCTCGATCAATTACAAATTCCTTATCACGTTGAAATCGTTTCCGCCCACCGCACTCCCGATAAATTATTCCAATTTGCTGAAACTGCTGCTGAAAATGGCTATAAAGTTATTATTGCTGGAGCTGGCGGTGCGGCGCATTTGCCTGGAATGTTAGCAGCTAAAACTCTTGTTCCTGTACTTGGCGTGCCAGTAAAAAGCTCAATGTTGAGTGGTGTAGATAGTTTATATTCTATTGTACAGATGCCAAAAGGCATTCCGGTCGGTACATTGGCAATTGGGCCTGCCGGTGCGGCAAACGCAGGGCTACTTGCAACACAAATTCTTGCCGTTTTTAATGCTGATTTAAGCAATCGTTTACGTCAATTTCGCCAACAACAAACTGATGATGTATTAAATCATCCCGATCCACGAGTTATAGATCAATAATTATGCAAAAAAGTTCTCTTTATCCAACAATTTACGTTTTAGGTAATGGACAATTAGGTCGAATGTTATGTTATGCCGGTGCGCCTTTAGATATTAATGTTGTACCTCTTGCATTCCAACAAGCTCTGTTTGAATTGGAGCAACAAGCGTTGATAACAGCCGAAATTGAACGTTGGGAGCAAACACCATTAACCGAACAGCTTTCTTCTCACCCAAATTTCATTAATAAAAATATTTTTGCTTATCTTGCAGATCGTCTTACCCAGAAACAATTGCTTGATCAGCTTGAACTTGCTACTTCTCCTTGGCTACATTTAACGACACAAACCTCGTGGCAACAGGTTTGGCAAAGTATTGGTGAAAAAGTGGTAGTGAAACGTCGTACCGGAGGTTATGATGGTCGAGGTCAATGGATTGTTGATCAACATAACACTGATGTTATTACGAAAGAATTATTCGATCAAACTATCGCTGAAGCTTTTATCCCTTTTGATAGCGAAGTTTCTTTGGTTGGAGCTAGATTCGCCGATGGTCGCACCTATTTTTATCCAATAACACAAAATTTACAGCAACAAGGTATTCTACGTTACAGTGTAATATCATCAACCAAGCTGCACCCGATGCAGACTGAAGCGGAATATATGCTCGGTAAAATTATGCAACATCTGGATTATGTTGGCGTAATGGCGATGGAATGTTTTGTTGTCAGTGATAAATTGTTGATCAATGAACTCGCGCCACGTGTCCACAATAGCGGACACTGGACACAGTTAGGAGCAAATATTAGTCAATTTGAATTACATCTACGTGCATTATTGAATTTACCAACTCCGCCATTAGTCGTAAGAATGCCAACCGTGATGGTCAATATTATCGGCACTGAACATCACAAAGAGTGGTTGGCATTGCCTTATTCTCAACTACACTGGTATGGAAAAGAGGTGAGGGCCGGCAGAAAATTGGGTCATATCAATATTGCACACCCTGATAATATGCAGCTGATAAAGATTTTAAACCAACTTGAACCGTTACTGCCGGATGATTACCAATCCGGTTTAGCTTGGGCAAAACAGCAATTACGAATTGCATAAAATGAAATTAAATCGCTAGAAACACTTGTCAAAGTCAACGCTTTAACAGTATAACTAGCACACTGTTAACGCAACAATTATGTAGAAGGAAAATCTGATGTTTGAACATATTGAAGCCGCTCCGGCCGATCCAATTCTTGGTTTAGGTGAAGCATTTAAAGCTGATTCACGTAGTAATAAAGTCAATCTTGGTATTGGTGTTTATAAAGATGCTAACGGACAAACTCCTATCATCAAAGCGGTAAAAGAGGCTGAAAAACGCCTACTTGCTAACGAAAATACCAAAAATTATCTCGGCATTGACGGTTTAGCTGATTTTAATCGCCAAACGCAAATTTTATTATTTGGTGCTGATCACGATATTGTAAAAAATAAACGTGCTAAAACAGCACAAAGCCTTGGCGGTACTGGTGCATTACGCATTGCAGCTGAATTTATTAAACGTCAAACTTCTGCAAAAAATGTCTGGATCAGTGCGCCAACCTGGCCAAACCATAACGCCATTTTTAAAGCGGTCGGAATGAATATCTGTGATTATCGCTATTATGATAAAGTTACTCACGGCTTGGATTGGGAAGGAATGATTGCTGATTTAGAAAATGCACAAGCAGGTGATGTAGTATTATTCCACGGTTGTTGCCACAACCCGACCGGTATCGATCCTACACCGGAACAATGGGCAACATTAGCAAAAATGTCGGCTGAAAAAGGCTGGTTGCCGTTATTCGATTTTGCTTATCAAGGATTTGCTAACGGTTTGGAAGAAGATGCGGTCGGCTTACGCACTTTTGCCGCAAACCATCAAGAATTGTTAGTAGCCAGTTCTTATTCCAAAAACTTCGGTTTATACAACGAACGTGTCGGCGCATTCACACTTGTTGCTGCTAATAAAGAAATTGCTACTAAAGCATTTAGCCAAATTAAAGTTATCATTCGTACACTTTATTCTAACCCATCATCTCACGGTGCGAGCGCAGTTGCGACCGTTTTAAATGATGAACAACTAAAAGCGGAATGGATTGCTGAATTGGATGAAATGCGTGGCAGAATCAAAGCAATGCGTCAAAAATTTGTGGAATTGCTGGCTAAACACGGTGCAAAACAGAATTTCGATTTTATTATTCAACAAAACGGGATGTTCTCTTTTAGTGGATTAAGCCCTGAACAGGTTGATCGCTTAAAAGAAGAATTTGCCATTTATGCTGTTCGTTCCGGTCGTATCAATGTCGCTGGCATCACCGAACAAAATATCGACTATTTATGTGAAAGTATTGTGAAAGTACTTTAATCACTGATTAGATCAAGTCGCTCCTCATCGAGCGACTTTTTTATGACATAGCAGCATATAAAATTTACAATTCAACCGAGTCAAAACTCATCCACCACAAACTCAAACCAATCAATCACATCCTGTTCGTGAATGCCGTTTGTGATCATCACTTTGGCTTTATGCATTTCAGATTGATTCCCCACTAACAGCGGATGCCATTCCGGTAAAGGTTTGCCCTCATACAGTAATCGATAAGCACAGGTTTTCGGCAACCACGTGAAATCAGGTAAATTTTTCTTGGTTAATTTAGTACAGTCCGGCATCAATTTAAAACGTTGGCTATAATTTTGACAGCGCCCAGTTTCTAAATCCAACAAATCACAAGCAATACGGGTAAAATAGAACCGTTGCCGTTTACCTCTTCCTTCAATAAACTTTCGATAACAGCATTTACCACAACCATCACATAACGCTTCCCATTCTTCGTCACTCATTTCCAATAAACTTTTTTGTTGCCAAAACTGTTCACTTAGTGCCATTTTTCAACCACTCCGTTTTTATCTTAATCTCCACTAAAATTGCAATTTTTATAAAATTATGTCTAAAAAAAGAAACCATTTATTAAAAATAATCTAACAAATAAATTTTTTTATTAAATAAATTAATTATCGTTTGACCTTATTCTCCTTTTTTTGTTATATCTACAACGATGGAAAGTGAAATGAGGTACAACAATGATCGAACAATATTCCGCAATGCGCAACAATATCAATATGCTTGGACATCTACTTGGTGAAACTATCAGCGATGCTCAAGGAAATGATATTCTTCAACTTATTGAAAAAATAAGAATTTTATCAAAAAGTTCTCGTTCCGGCGATGAACAGGCACGCCAACAGCTGTTACAAACACTAGAAAATATCTCCCCAAATAATATTATTCCAGTAGCGCGTGCCTTCAGCCAATTTTTAAACCTCACTAATATTGCTGAACAATACCAAACTATTTCTCGCCACCATACTGATGAGGTGATGTCGGAACGTTCTATCGCCGCCTTGCTTGATCGTTTAAAACAAGATGGCAGCATTTCAAAACAGCAGATAATTGAAGCCATTCAACAACTGTTGGTTGAACTAGTATTAACCGCACATCCGACCGAAGTCACTCGCCGTTCTTTAGTGCATAAATATGTCGAAATCAATAACTGTCTGCGTAAATTGGAAAATGCCGATTTAACCGCACTTGAACGCCAACAAATTGAGCGTCGTCTTCTGCAATTGATTGCTCAGGCGTGGCACACTAATGAAATCCGTACACAACGCCCTACTCCATTTGAAGAAGCTAAATGGGGATTTGCAGTTATTGAAAATAGCTTATGGTCTGCTGTGCCACAATTTTTACGTCAATTAAATCAGGATTTGAAACAACATCTACAATTTCAATTACCAGTTGATTTAGCACCTGTCCGCTTCTCCTCTTGGATGGGTGGCGACCGTGACGGCAATCCATTTGTTACAGCTGAAGTTACGCAAAAAGTTTTATATTTAGCTCGTTGGAAAGCAGCAGAACTATTCCTCACTGATATTCAGCAACTTTCTGATGAACTCTCTATGATTGAATGCTCTCCTGAATTTATACAAAAATATGGTGATCACGAGGAACCATACCGAACAGTAGTAAAAGATCTTCGTGTTCGTCTTAACAACACCCTAAATTATTTTGATGATAAATTGGCTAACCGCACACCAACAATTCATCTGGAACAGATTATTACTACTGATGAACAATTATGGCAGCCACTATACGACTGCTATCAATCACTATGTGATTGCGGAATGCGGATTATTGCTAACGGCTTATTACTTGACTGCTTACGCCGTATTCGTTGTTTTGGTGTTACTCTCTCTCGTTTGGATATTCGTCAAGAAAGTTCTCGCCACGAACAAGCTATTGCTGAAATTACTCGCTACATCGGTCTAGGTGACTATTCACAATGGAGTGAAGATGATAAACAGGCATTCCTGATTCGTGAATTAAGTTCTCGCCGCCCATTAATTCCGCAAGATTGGCACCCTTCAGCAGAAACAAAAGAAACTTTAGATACCTGCAAAATTGTAGCACAACAGCCACAAGGTATTATCTCTTGCTACATTATTTCAATGGCACGCACAGCTTCTGATGTATTGGCTGTTCACCTTCTGCTAAAAGAAGCTGGCATTAAACGTGCATTGCCGGTAGTACCACTATTTGAAACTTTGGATGATTTGGATAATGCTGAAACTGTAATGCAGCAATTATTTGATATCGGCTGGTATCGGGGCATTATAAATAATAAACAGATGATTATGATCGGCTATTCCGATTCTGCCAAAGATGCCGGAATGATGGCGGCTTCTTGGGCGCAATATCGCGCTCAAGAAGCATTGGTCAATCTTTGTGAAGATCGCGGTATCGAGTTAACACTGTTCCACGGACGTGGTGGTACTATCGGTCGTGGCGGAGCTCCAGCTCACGCTGCTCTGCTCTCTCAACCACCTAAATCTTTAAAAAATGGTTTACGCGTGACTGAACAAGGTGAAATGATTCGTTTCAAATTAGGATTGCCAGAAGTGGCCGTACAAAGCTTAGATCTTTATGCCAGTGCTGTTTTAGAAGCTAATCTATTACCACCACCAAACCCAAAACAAACTTGGCGTGAAATTATGGATGAACTTGCAGACACTTCTTGTGAAATTTATCGACAAGTGGTTCGTAGTAATGCCAACTTTGTACCCTATTTCCGTGCAGCAACACCAGAACAAGAACTTTCAAGATTACCTCTTGGTTCTCGTCCCGCAAAAAGAAACCCAACCGGTGGTGTCGAAAGTTTACGAGCTATTCCTTGGATTTTTGCTTGGATGCAAAATCGCTTAATGCTACCAGCGTGGCTTGGCGTAGGTGCATCATTACGCACGTTATTTGAACAAGGTAAAAGAGAAACCATTGAAGAGATGTGTAAATCCTGGCCATTTTTTTCTACTCGTATCGGAATGGTCGAAATGGTATTCAGTAAAACCGATTTATGGTTAGCTGAATATTATGATCAACGCTTAGTACCGGAAAATCTGTGGTACTTAGGAGAATCATTACGTGAACAACTGAAAGCTGATCTTCAAACCTTGCTTTCACTTTCACACGAAGACCGCTTAATGGCGGATCTACCGTGGATTGCTGAATCGATTAAATTGCGCAATATTTATACCGATCCTCTCAATCTGTTGCAGGTGGAATTATTGCATCGATTACGTAGTGGTGAAAATAACCACGCTTTAGAACAAGCTTTGATGATTACCATTACCGGTATTGCTGCCGGAATGCGTAATACAGGATAATTTTAGCAAAACAAATAAAACGGTGGTGAATTTTACTACCGTTTTTTAACTATATAAATCTGCCTAAATTCAGTAAAATATCGCCATTCTTATTTATCCTAAACAGTTATGGCGTTATCTCATACAATACTTTCAATTTTGGCACATCAAGCTGCCACCGGTTATGATATCAGTAAAAAATTTTCACAAACTTATGGATTAATCTGGCAAGCAACTCATCAGCAGGTATATCGAGAATTAAATTTATTAGAAAAACAGGGGTTAATCTCTTTTTCGTTGCATTTCCAACAGGGGAAACCTGATCGCAAAGAGTATCAATTAACCGATCAGGGTGAACAACAGCTGAAAAAATGGCTATTGGAAAGCACGCTAACAAACGGAATTTTACGAGATGAGTTTATCTCTCGCATTTTGGCAGCATTGAAATGTCATCCGCAAATGGCATGCAGCGCAGTAAAAAAACGACAGCTCGCTCATCAGCAAAATATCCAAAATATGCAAAAATTGATGCAAGAATTAGAACTGCTTGAAGAAAAAACACTTTATGATACGTTAATGATTCTGTTGCTAAAGCGTAGCATTCGCCAAGAGTATGTCAATCTGCAATGGTTAGAACAGGATCTATTGCCTATGCTACAGTTGTTGCAACAGAAATAATAAAAGGAGAAAAAGATGCCTATTACGATTATTAGACCAGCACAACAGCAGGATTTACCAGCATTATTAGACATCTATAATCACGAAATCATTAATGGTGTTGCCACCTTTGATTTACAGCCTAAGTCACTTATTGAAAGACAAAATTGGTTTGATGAACATAACAAAAATAATCATCCACTATTGATTGCCGAACGTGACGGTGAAGTGCTTGGTTATGCCTCACTCTCTCGCTATGCGGAAAAAGCAGCATACAATTCAACAGTTGAACTTTCTGTTTATATTGCACCATCAGCAAGACGGCAAGGTATCGCCTCACAATTAATGAGTGCCATTATTGAGCTGGCTAAAAAAGATGCCGCCACCCATTTAATCGTGTCATTGATTACAGGAACCAATTTAGCAAGTATTACATTACACCAAAAATTTGGTTTTAATAAAGTCGGAACACTGCATCAGGTCGGCTACAAACACGAACAATTTTTAGATGTTCATATTTATGAACTATTAGTTTAATTTCACTTACACAGGTATTTTTATGACTGAAATTCAAAAACTCGATCCGGATACAGCAATCGATATCGCCTATGATATTTTTCTTGAAATGGCGCCAGAAAATCTTGATCCTGCTGATATTATATTGTTTAACCTTCAATTTGAGCAACGTGGTGCAGTTGAAATGGTTGAAACCAGTGATAATTGGGACAATGAAATCGGTGTATTGATTGATCCTGATGAATTTGCTGAAGTCTGGGTTGGATTAATTAATGATAATGATGAAATGGATGATATTTTTGCCAAAATTTTGATTTCACATCAAGAACAGGATCGTCAATATCACATTATTTGGAAAGAATAATATAAATAAAAATCTGCCTAACTGTTAACCGTTAGACAGATTTTTGTTGACTATTGTTGTGCAATACGCACTTCAACTGAATCATCCTGTTTAATTTTTTGATCAATCCGTGCAGTTTCCACGCAAAGCATTGTGCGGTATCCATATTCGTTCATCGCACTGGTCGCTTTATGCCACGGATTCCATACCACAACATTGCTCGCATTATGATGTTCCACCTCAATAAAACGCGCATTTGCCTTATCTTCAATATGATTAATACGGTTTTCACCAGAATATATATAATCAGTATGTTGATGAATAGACAATGGTGATGCTACATCAATCTCCTCTTTGGCTACTGAATCAAAACAATGTTTCGGCAACCCAAAAATTGTGGTTTTCTCAATATCACCAATATTAAAATAAGTATGCAATGCCACTTGTGCTTCGCTGTTATCCAATTGGGTGAATTTAACACGGCAGTCTTCAGAAAATGCCATTCTTACTCGCGCAATCGCAATATTATTTTCAGAATATAACCCAAAAATTAACTTCACTTCGTGTTCGGATACTTGCCAATCACTCAATACCCATTGCCGCAAGCGCGCAAAACCGTGTGCCGGTTCGCCATTTGCACCAAACCACGGATAACAGATCGGTATACCACCACGAATTGCAATTCCTTGTTTAAAAGGTTCTGCATCACTCAACCATAATATATCCTGCGCCGCATACTTAGGTTGCCAGCTTAATAATTGCGCCCCCTGCAACGAAACAATCGCCCGACCGGTTTCGTGTTCCACCACAATCATCGAAATTTCATTATAGCGTTGCAGAGAAATATTGGGATGAATCTGTTCAATAAACTGCATTTTGTTTAACAGCGAAAATGTCATTATTTATACCTCAAAAAATAATCGGAAAATATTGGTGCTAGCATAGATCGATTAGTGCGTGAAAAAAAGTTATAATCTGAAAATTCTCCCATTTATTGAGATAGTTAAAACTTTTCTAAAAAATTACTGGTAAAAATGTCAAAAATCCAACAACTACAACAAATTTTCTCCACTGATGGCTTACTCAGTAAATCTATCGCCAAATTTCAACCTCGCCTTGAACAGCTTGAGATGGCAACAGCCGTATTAAATACAATAGAAAAACAATCACAACTCATTGTTGAAGCCGGCACAGGCACAGGCAAAACTTTCGCCTATTTAATTCCAGCACTGCTCAATAAAGAAAAAACCATTATTTCCACCGGTTCTAAAAATTTGCAAGATCAGCTGTTTCAGCGTGATCTCCCCACTATTATTAAGGCTATGAAGTTTGATGGTAAAATCGCTCTACTTAAAGGAAGAGCAAATTATCTCTGTTTAGATCGGTTGGATAAAATCTACCATCGCGGTATTTTAGGTGATCGTTCGCTATTAAAAGATTTAAAAGCGGTGCAAAAATGGCGCAATGCAACAAAATCCGGCGATTTAAGCGAGTGTAATGCACTGCCGGAAGACAGTGCCATTATTCCACAACTAACCAGCACCACAGAAAGCTGCCTTGGTGCGGATTGCCCGTTTTATAAAGAGTGTTTTGTGTTAAAAGCTCGTCAAAAAGCGATTGAAGCCGATTTAGTCGTCATCAATCATCATCTCTTTTTCGCTGATATGGCGATTAAGGAGAACGGTTTCGGAGAACTCATTCCCAATGCCGATGTTATTATTTTTGATGAAGCTCACCAATTGCCTACTGTAGCCTGCCAATATTTTGGTGAAACGCTCAGTTCTCGCCAAATTTTCGAACTTTGTCGTGATGTGAATCTAGTTTACCGCTCTGAACTGAAAGATATGACGCAATTAGGCAAAGCAAGTGATTTATTGGAAAAAATTACTCAAGATTTCCGTTTAACTTTTGGATTGGATAACCAACGTGGTGATTTACGGCAACTCTTTGCCAAAGATGAAATTGTCAAAGCTTTTCAGCAACTACAAGATAAATTGAAATTTCTACTGGAAGTAGCAAAAAAAGGAGAAAAGCGTAACGAAACATTGGATCGCATTATCGAACGCATTGAAGATTTAATAAAATTAAGCGACCGTTTAGCACAGGTACAACAAGTTGGTTACTGTTACTGGTTTGAAACGTTTGGCAAACAATTCAGTCTACACATCACCCCATTGACTATTGCCGATAAATTTCAGCTACAACTGGAAAAACAGCAAGCAGCGTGGATTTTCACTTCTGCCACACTAGATTCCGGCGATAATTTTTCCCATTTTGCTGCCGAGTTAGGCATTATCAATGCACAGAAGAAAATTTTGCATAGCCCTTTCAATTATGAAGAGCAAGCTCTACTCTGTATTCCACGTTATCTTCCGGCAAGCAACCGTGGCAATACGCTACAACAATTAGCTCAAATGCTGTTACCGATTATTGAAGCTAATCAAGGGAATTGTTTTGTGCTTTGCACCTCAATTTTTATGATGAAAGGCTTTGCTGATTACTTTCGCCAACATAGCCATTTAAATGTGTTACTACAAGGAGAAACCAACAAAAGCAAATTATTGCAACAATTTACGCAAAACAAGCATACTGTTCTTGTTGCAACCCAAAGTTTTTGGGAAGGCATTGATGTTCGTGGCGATGCACTTTCTTTGGTAATTATTGATAAATTGCCATTTGCTTCACCGGACGAACCGCTACTAAAAGCACGAATTGAAGATTGTCGTTTACAAGGCGGCGATCCGTTTAATGATATTCAAATTCCTGAAACCATTATTACTTTAAAACAGGGTGTAGGGCGTTTAATTCGCGATATTAATGATCGCGGTGCAATCATCATTTGTGATTCTCGTATTGTAACACGCCCCTATGGACAACAATTTTTACAAAGCCTCCCACCAGCAAAGCGTACTCGGGATTTAACTAAAGTCATCAATTTTTTGCAAAAAATTAAGGATAAAACAGAATGAAACCTACTTTACTCGCATTAGACACTTCAACCGAAGCCTGTTCCGTTGCATTACTTTTTAACGATGAAATCACCTTTTTCGATGAAATCGCACAACGCACACATACACAACGTATTTTGCCGATGATAGATCAATTACTGCAACAATCCGGAATCAAATTAACGCAAGTTGATGGTATTGTATTAGGGCGTGGTCCCGGCAGTTTTACCGGTGTACGTGTTGGCGTTTCTGTTGCGCAAGGGTTGGCGTTGGGTGCAGATTTACCGCTCTACCCTGTCTCAACATTAACCGCTATGGCACAAGCCGCTTATGAGCAACAACAAGCAAAAAGCGTGTTAAGTGCTATTGATGCCAGAATGAATGAAGTCTATTTTTCACAACTGCAATATCAGGCAGTTATTTTGGACGGCGTACAATATGATCATTGGCAAACTATTATTGAAGAACAGGTTATTGCTCCGCAAAATTTGTTTTTACAATTAACAGGAGATTATAAGAACACCCTTAAAGTCGGCAGCGGTTGGTCAGCATATCCTGCTCTTTCCGTTGTTTCCGCAAAGGAAAGCGACATCATATTACCTTCTGCTAAATATATGTTATCTATAGCAAAATTATTATATGCAAAAAATGAGTCCATATCTGCCACCGCACTAGAGCCGGTCTATTTACGCAATGAAGTCACTTGGAAAAAACTTCCGGGAAGAGAATAATTAAAAAAATGATGGTTGCTAATTTACATACCATCATTTTTTGAATTTTAAGAGACTTATTTGCTCACCGGAGAATGAAAATTCATCTAAATATTCTTTATTCTTTCTATAAAACTTCATACATTTTGATATTTAACAAACTAACCATCAAACAATAAATACTGATTAGAAAAGACTAAAAGAACAGCTAACTCTACCATAAAGAGCGAGGTTTTACGTTGTATTCGGATAAAAATTTGGGGTGAATATTTCACCCCATGAGAATAATTAGGCAAGTTTTGCACGTCTAGCTTTTACTGCTTCGGCAAGATCATATAACACTTTTTCGGTATCTTCCCAGCCAATACAAGCATCAGTGACGCTTTGCCCATAAACCAATGAGTTTTTACCATCAATAATATCCTGACGACCTTCAACAAGGTTGCTTTCAATCATTACCCCGAAAATATGGGTTGAACCTTCGCTTAATTGACGACAAACATCATCACACACTTCAAGTTGTTTTTTGAACTGTTTTGAACTGTTTGCGTGGCTAAAATCGATCATTACGTGTGGGATTCTGCCACTTTTTTCAATGTCATTCGCCACTTTTAAGACGTGTTCTTTTGAGTAATTCGGACCTTTATCGCCACCACGTAAAATAATATGACAATCATTGTTTCCTTTTGTAGCCACAATCGCAGAATGACCAAATTTGGTAACAGACAAGAAATAGTGTCCTGATTCTGCTGCACCAATAGCATCTAACGCAATTTTTACACCACCGTTAGTACCGTTTTTGAAACCAACCGCACAAGATAAACCAGAGGCTAATTCACGATGCACTTGAGATTCAGTGGTTCTTGCGCCGATTGCCCCCCAGCTCATAAAATCAGCAATATATTGTGGCGTGATCATATCTAAAAACTCACCGGCTGATGGCACTTCAAGATCATTAATATCTGATAATAATTTACGTGCCATTCTTAAGCCATCATTAAGAGCATAAGTGTGATCTAGATGAGGATCGTTAATTAAACCTTTCCAACCCACAGTTGTGCGTGGTTTTTCAAAATAGACACGCATAATCACTTCCAGTTCACCTTTCAATTCTTCACGCAACACTTTTAAACGTTTCGCATAATCCAATGCTGCTTCAGGATCGTGAATTGAACAAGGCCCAATAACAACCAATAAGCGATCATCTTCTTTGTGTAAAATATTATGTACTGCTTGGCGAGCCTGTTTAACGGTTTTTGCTGCGACTTTACTTGCCGGATATTTTTCCAATAATGCAATCGGGGGAAGAAGTTGCTCTACTTTTGCAATACGAACATCATCGTTTTCAATACGAATATCTTTTTTAATCACTGCCATTTAAATACTCTCTTGCTTTTATGTACTACTAAACTAGTGCAAATACTAGCATATAATGTTTTATTTTCAACACTTTTTTAATGATTATTTAAAACTTTCGCCGGTTGTAATTTTGCTGCACGAATTGCCGGATAAAGTGAGGCAAGCAAACTTAATAGCAAAGTAGCAACAAATACCAAACCAACATCACTGAAATGCAATTCACTCGGCATAAAATCAATAAAATAAACGCCATCCGATAAAATTTTAGTATGGAAGATTTTTTCAATCACGTAAATAATCTCGGTTAAATTCAGCGCCACCACAATACCCAAAATAATCCCCCATAAACAGCCTTTCATTCCGGAAAATAAGCCATACCAGAGGAAAATTCGGCGTATAAAACCACTGTTAGCACCTAATGTACGCAAAATGGCAATGTCCCCCTGTTTGTCTTTCACAGCCATAATTAAGGTAGAAATAATATTAAAACAAGCAATACCAATCACCAACACCATTGCAAGATACATCACGGTTTTGATTAACGAAATATCACGATACATATAACCGAAACGCTCTATCCAGCTATGTGCTGTTAACACTTGTGGATAATCTGCTAGTGAGGAAAAATCAAAATTATTGACAGCAAAAGGTGAATAAACTGCAACCTCAACACCACTTACCTGTGTAGGTTGATAATCAAGATATTGTTGCGCCAATGCTAATGGAATAAACGCATAGCTGTGATCTAGCTGTCCGTCTAAACGCAAAATTCCAGCAACCTGCAAACGGTGGCGTTGAGGTTGTGTCATTTTGTTAAGTTCTTGCTGATTTTGATTAGATACCAATAATGACACCCAATCACCGACATTAACATTGAGATCTTTAGCAATGCCATAACCTAATATAATTCCTTGATTTTTTTCGGAAAAAGTTTGCCAATGCCCATCCAACACAAATTGCCCAACTGCACTCACTTGCTGCAATAATTTAGGTTCAACGCCTTTCACTTGAATCACTTTTAATTTACCACTGGCTTCCGCCAAAGTAGTGAAAGTAACATAAGGTGAAATGCCTTTAATCTCTCTGTTCGTTTGCAACGCTTGTACTAATTTTTGCCAATTTTGAATCGGCTCTTTTTGATAACCACTGATATCAATATGTGGCACAACCGCCAAAATGCGTTGATCCAATTCTCGTTGAAAGCCGTTCATTGCACTTAAGCCAATAATTAAAACAGCAACACCTAACGCAATGCCTAAGGTTGAAAACCACGAAATCAATGAAACCAAGCGATTTTTCTGTTTCGCTCGCTGATAACGCCAGCTGATAAAAAACGGCGTACTCATCATAAACATTCCTCTATGCTAAGTATCCCGTCATGCATAAGATATCTTTTCTGTAATTTTGCCGCTAATGATAGATCGTGTGTCACTAATAAAAATGCAATGTTTTTTTCTTGATTAAGTTGTTGAATTAATTCAAAAATATTTTCTGTTGTTTTTTGATCAAGATTACCAGTTGGTTCATCCGCCAACACTAAGTCAGGATTATTCACCAATGCTCTGGCGATAGCAACTCGTTGTCGTTCACCGCCTGATAATGCCGAAGGACGATGATTAATGCGATGGGTCAATCCCACTGCTGTTAACATAACCTCCGCCTGTTGATAAGCTTCTCGGCGATCTTTTCCAGCAATCAACATTGGCATTGCTGCATTTTCTAATGCAGTGAAATCTGCCATTAAATGGTGAAATTGATAGACGAATCCTAAATGGCGATTGCGTAGCTGTGCCACTTGTCGGTCAGAAAGTGTAGATAATTGCTCACCGTTTAAAAAAACCTCGCCCGAAGAGGGTTTATCCAATCCGCCCAACAGATGCAATAATGTACTTTTTCCTGATCCGGAGCTGCCTACAATCGCCGTTAATTCGCCTCGATATAACTGAAAAGAGACATTCTGTAACACTGTCATTGGCTTATCGCCCTCTTGATAAATTTTAGAAAGCTGCTGACAAGCTAATAATGGTTGTGTCTGATTAGTAGTATCTGTCATAAAATTACTCATAGCGTAACGCCTCCGCCGGTTCAATTTTTGCTGCTCGATATGCCGGATAAAGCGTTGAAATAAAAGATAAAGTTAATGAAAATAAAATGATCACGATAATTTGTTCCGGATCTATTACGGTTGGTAACGGAAAACTTAACGAATCAAACCAGCTAAGAACAGGCGTGAGGTAATTGGCGGATAATATGCCCAATATTGCTCCAATAAGAGTGCTTAAAAACCCAATCAACATCCCTTGATAGATAAAAATCGCCATCACCTGCAAACGAGTAAAACCTTGCGTTTGTAAAATGGCAATTTCACTTTGTTTATCCAATACCATTAAGCTTAGCGAAGTAACAATATTCGCAATTGCAACCAAAATGATAAGACTGACCAACAGCGACATCATATTTTTTTCCATTTTCACCGATTGGAAAAACTCCCCTTTTTGGCTGCGCCAATCATCAATCTGCCATTTATCTTTCGGGAAATAGTTCGGTAACTCGGTAATCAAGAAAGGATCTTGTAAAAACAGACGTTGCCCCTGCACTTGATCAGGCTTTAAACGTAATAATCTACCCACATCCTGCAAAGCAGCAAAGATCTGATTATCTGCACTCCAGTCAGGATAAATCGCTGCCACTGTGAACAGACGCTGCATCGGCATACGCCCTAACGGCGTATAAACACTGTTTTCCGGAATCAATAACCGTACTTTATCGCCGACAACCAATTTATTTTGACGCGCAAGTTGTGCTCCGATGATCAGATTAAACTCCCCCGGTGGTATCAGTGTTGCCAATTTCTCATCAACACCGCTTAATAACAGGTCATCCTGACGCTGTTGTACCCCAATTAATTGCGCTGCACTTAAACCATCACTGCTTTGCATAATCACATTTGCTCGATTAATCGGCACAACTTTAGTAACAAAATCTGGTAATTTCGGCAGTTGATCTTGTGTTAAAGAGAATGGCGACTGTTGTGGAGTAATGATCGCTTGCGGAATATTCTCTAGTACATTTTGTTTCTGGTAATTTTCCAATCCGTTCATCACCGATAACACAATAATTAATGCCATAACGCCTAAAGTAATTCCGACACCTGCCAAACGTGTAACTAAGCGACCAAAACGATCACCGCTTTTAGAACGCCAATAACGTAATGCCACCATTAATGGGACGTTTACCGACATAATTTTCCTTATTTTTTACCCTAAATAGCTCTTTTGTTTAAATTTAATAAAAATTATGGGCGCAAAAACACACCCATTATTTCATTCGTATCTGTTATAGTGTCAATACTCATTTACCTGTTGCGACAAACTCTTCAATATTTTGTGTAACCTTATTCACCAAAGTGGTTACCGCAGAATCTGATGCCCACGCAATATGTGGAGTAATCAATAAATTTGGTAAACGTTTCGCCGCCTCCATTAAAACATTGCCTTTTTCCGGTGGCTCTTGACGCATCACATCCAATGCTGCACCTGACAATTTTCCGGAAGATAGTGCTTCAAACACTGCCTGTTCATCCACCAACGGACCACGACCGGTATTGATCAATAAAGCACCATCCTTACAAAGTGCCAATGTTTCACGATTGATTAAATTTTGTGTGGTTTCAGTCAATGGACAATGCAAGGTAATAATATCGGCTTGAGCCAAAACATCTTCAAATTTGGTATAACCTGCTCGGAGTGTTTCTGCTCCACGATGCTCAGCGAACAATACTTTCATTCCGAGCAATTCTGCCAAACGTCCAACCTCACGACCCAAATTACCACGACCCAAAATACCTAATACTGAGCCTTTTACATCTTTTATCGGATAATCAAAATAACAAAATTGCTTACATTCCCCCCATTTATCGGTGAGCTGATCACGATACCATCCCATCAAACTGTGGCGTAAAGCATAAATCATACCAAGAACGTGTTCAGGTACGGTAACAGAAGAATATCCGCTAACATTTTTAACGGTAATACCCAATTCTTTTGCTGCATTAAGATCAACATTATTAGTTCCGGTCGCTGTGATCGTAATCAGTTTCAATTTTGGTAATTGCTGCATCACTTCTCGACTAAAAATCACCTTACTGGTAACGGCAATTTCTGCATTATGCATTCGTTCAATCACCTGATCTGCCGAAGTATATTCATATTCCACCCATTCGTGTTCAAACTTAGGACGAGGAATCGGGATATGCTTAGGAATAGCGGTACTGTCTAAAAATACAATTTTCATATTCGGCTCCTTATATTAGTCAGAAATGATACACTTTTTATTTAACGTTACTAGTAAACGTAAACGTATTTCTATCGCATTGATCGCAAATTGTCTTAATTTGAAGTATCTAACTCCGCAAAACTTTTCACTAAATCATCCACCGCTTTCATTTGCGCTACAAACGGTTCAAGTTTATCTAAAGGCAATGCGGAAGGCCCATCACATTTTGCTTTTGCTGGTTCTGGATGAGCCTCCAAAAACAATCCTGCCAAACCAACTGCCAAACCAGATCTTGCTAATTCAGTAACCTGTGCGCGACGACCACCTGATGCTGCACCAAATGGATCTCTGCACTGTAAAGAATGCGTTACATCAAAAATAACTGGGCAACCTTTCGACACCTGTTTCATAATACTGAAACCTAACATATCCACGACTAAATTGTCGTAACCAAAATTAGTACCTCGATCACACAAAATCACTTTATCATTGCCACACTCTTTAATTTTTTCAACGATATTTCCCATTTGCCCCGGACTTAAAAACTGCGGTTTTTTCACATTAATCACAGCACCGGTGCGTGCCATTGCTTCTACTAAATCGGTCTGGCGAGCTAAAAACGCCGGCAATTGAATAATATCCACCACTTCAGCAACCGGTTGACATTGATAAACTTCGTGAACATCGGTAATGATGTTAACACCGAAAGTTTGCTTTAATTCTTCAAAAATTTTTAAACCTTCCTCCATTCCAGGGCCACGATAAGAATGGATTGAAGAACGGTTCGCTTTATCAAAAGAAGCTTTAAAAATATACGGCACGTTTAACTTGTCTGTCACTTTAACATATTGTTCACAAACTTGCATCGCCATATCACGACTTTCCAACACATTCATACCGCCGAACAGCACAAACGGTTTGTCATTCGCAATTTCTATATTACCTACTTGTATAATCTTATTTTGCATAAATATTTCCTATAACTTATTGAAATGAATAAGGAATATGTTTTAAATCCTGTAATTGTAATCTGATTAACGGAGCTACCGGATCTTGCGGACACTGCTCAATAAAATAGGTTAAATCTGGAACTGCCAAATGAAAACATTCCATATTGCCATAAACCACCCCTCGATCTCGAATTTCATAAGGATCATCTGGCGTTTCCGATAAACGATGTTCAATCAACGCTAACGCCTGTTCATTACGTCCTTCCCGAATTAAAGCGCTTTTTAGCACTTGATACATTCTATCTTCCAAATCAATTAAATCACCTACACCAACATACTCTTCCGATAACGGTGTGCCAAAGCCAAGATAGCCTTCCAACCACGTTTGAATGGTTTCCTGAGAAACATATTTACCGTTCCAAGGGTCGATAAAAGCAACTTCATCATCCACATCCACCCGCAATAAAAATTGTGTTGGGAAATTCACACCACGTATCGGCAAATGAAAATTAGCGGCAATAAAAAGTAATATTGACCCTAACACTGCCGGCGTTCCCTCTTTGGTGGCAAAGACGTGAGGCAACATCAGATTGGAGGCGTGAAAATAGGTTTCACGATCACAAAAAAAGCCTTTTTCTCCATAGAAAAACTGAAGCAACAGATGTACTCGCATTTTGACATCTGTTTCCCCTTCAATAAATTTGCCAAATTCACGAATCAAATGCCCTAATCTGGAATAGATACTGCTTTTCTTGAAATCGGCATCAATAATTTGGTTAAAAGAGATAAGTTGATTTAATAAATATTTCCCTGCTTTTTCTCTTTCTAAAGCGATTCTAAGCGCCTCATCATTATCTATTATTCTATTTTTTTCCATACTACCTATCCCACTTTGCATAGGTGACACGCTGATTGCCACCATAATCTAAAACGGTTTTTACTGCACACCAATTATAACGTTTAAACAGTGCCTGCACTGCATCCGCCTGCTGCCAACCGTGCTCAATCAACAAATATCCGCCGGTATTCATAAAGGCAGTTGCTTGCTCAATAATTCGTTCAATATCCGCTAATCCTTCCTTTTTTGCTACCAGTGCGGATAACGGCTCAAAACGCACATCCCCTTGTTTAAGATGAGGATCATTTTCGGCAATATAAGGTGGATTACTGACAATAAAATCAAATTTTTGTGTTGACAAGGATGAAAACCAGTCACTTTGCATAAACTCAACATTGGTTAAATGGTTACGTTGCCTATTTTGTTTTGCCAACAGCACTGATTCTGCCACACGATCTACGCCAATAATGCGATAATCTCGCTTTTGTTGGGTTAATTCAGATGCTAACGCTAGCGCAATCGCCCCAGTTCCTGTGCCTAAATCTAAAATTGATAACGCCACTTCGATTGAATAGTGCTGCAATAGCGATAACGCTGTTTCCACCAAACATTCGGTATCGGCTCTTGGAATCAGCGTTACCGGCGAAACCAATAAATCCAAACTCCAAAATCCTTTTTCACCAAGAATATAGGCGATCGGCTCGCCTTGTAGACGACGTTGCAGCAACAGTTCCAAGCGTTGCTGCTGTGCTTCACTTAATCCTGTTTCTGCAAATGCCATAATTTGTGCTTTGTTTTTCTCTGTCACAAAGCACAATAAGGCATTTGCATCTATTTTCGCATCCTCGCTACTCTGTGCGGCACTTAATCGTGCAACCGCCTGTCGCAACCATTGCTGATAATTCAAGTGCGAATTACTCATTTTCAGATAAAGCAGCAAGCTGTTCCGCTTGATATTCGGTGATAATAGGTTGAATTAAGTCATCAATTTTTCCGTTCATAATTTCATCCAAACGGTATAAGGTTAAATTGATGCGATGATCGGTAACACGCCCTTGTGGGTAGTTATAAGTACGAATTTTATCGGAACGATCTCCCGATCCTAACAAACTACGTCGAGTATCCGCTTGCTCTGCGGCTTTACGCTCCTCTTCCGCCTGCACTAATCTGGATGCCAACACTGACATCGCTTTCGCTTTATTTTTATGTTGTGAACGTTCATCCTGACATTCCACCACAATACCGGTTGGAATATGAGTAATACGCACCGCAGAATCGGTGGTATTAACGTGCTGTCCTCCGGCACCGGATGAACGATAAGTATCAATACGCAAATCGGCTGGATTAATTTCAGGCAAGGCGGATTCCGGCAATTCCGGCATTACTGCCACAGTACAGGCTGAAGTATGAATTCGACCTTGCGATTCAGTTTTTGGCACACGTTGCACACGATGACCACCGGATTCAAATTTTAATTGACCATAAACATTCTCACCGCTGATTTTGACGATAATCTCTTTATAACCACCCTGCTCGCTCTCATTCGCACTCAACACCTCCGTACGCCAACGCTTACTTTCCGCATAACGGCTGTACATTCTGAACAAATCACCAGCAAAAATTCCAGCTTCATCGCCACCAGTCCCAGCACGAATTTCTAAATAACAGTTATACTCATCATTCGGATCTTTCGGTAACAATAGAATCTGTAACTGTTGTTCGCTCTCTTCAATGCCTTGAGTACAATGTGCAATTTCTTCTTCCGCCATCTCTTTCATACTCGGGTCATCAAGTAGAATTTGTGCCTCTTGCAAATCACTATTAAGCTGTTTCCAGCGAGCAAAACATTTCACCACCTCTTCCAATTGTGAATACTCTTTTGAATATGCTCTGAATTTCTCCTGATCATTGATTACTGAAGGATCGCCAAGCAATGCCTGCAACTCTTCATAACGCTCATCTAATGTTTCTAATTTACTGATAATAGAGGCTTTCATCATTCACCTTTTATAAATGTTATAACTTGAACTGAAAAATCTGCTTATTCTAACGAATAATCATAATGATGAACAGGTAAATCACATCATTCTTTTCGCTCGTTTCGTCCCGATTTTTGTTACAAAAAGAATAAAAAATAAGCTATTAAAACAATGAAAATCGGAAACTGTAAAAAATAGATTACATTGTAAACCTTTTTATATACAATCAAGGCTCTCATCCACTCTCAAAGAGAATTTATTATGAAAAATAAAACGTTAGGTAGTGCTTTAATCGTCGCCGGAACCACCATCGGCGCAGGAATGTTGGCGATGCCGATTACATCCGCTGAAATGGGGTTCGGTTACACTTTATTATTACTTTTTATCCTTTGGGCTTTGCTTTCTTATAGTGCGTTGTTGTTTGTTGAGGTTTATCAGAAAGCGGAACGCAAAGATGCCGGAATAGCCACCTTGGCTGAACAACATTTCGGTATGGTTGGTAGGGTTTTAGCCACCTTATCCCTTGTGATTTTTATGTATGCTATCTTAACCGTCTATTCTTTGGGCGGTGGTGATCTTTTTGCACCGTTTTTAACGATTTTCGGTGAACACGCCTCCACTGCGGCGATCATCGGTTTCGTGGTTATTTTGGCGATTGCGGTCACTATCGGTACAAACGCCGTTGATGGTTTTACCCGCCTATTATTCCTGATTAAACTGGTGGCGTTTGCCTTAGTGCTGTTCTTAATGTTGCCAAAAGTAACCGCTGAAAATTTGGGTGCTTTACCGCTTAATTACTTTTTAATTATCTCCGCCAGCCCGGTCTTTTTCACCTCCTTCGGTTTCCACGTTGTTATCCCAAGTATCAACAACTATTTAGATGGAGATATTCGCCGTTTACGTATTGCCATTATCGGCGGAACCGCTATTCCGTTGGTGGCGTATATTGTGTGGCAAATGGCAACTCACGGTGTTTTTGAGCAATCACAATTTGTGCAAATTATTCGTGATGACCCAACATTAAACGGCTTGGTTAACGCTACTTACAAAGCAACTGGTAGTGATTTAATCAGTGGTGCGGTGCGTACCTTCTCAACTTTAGCATTAATCACCTCTTTCCTAGGTGTATCGTTAGCATTAGTTGACTGTTTAGATGATTTGTTAAAACGCGTTCACATTACAGCAAATCGCTTCACTTTAAGCCTATTAACCTTTGTCCCGACGCTGTTATTTGCATTGTTCTATCGCGATTTCTTAGCGGTATTAACTTATGCTGGTCAAATGTTCACATTCTATGGTTTGGTACTACCAGTTGGTATGGTGTGGATGTTAAGACGCAAATATCCAGATTTACCATATCGAGTTATCGGCGGTAATATCGGTTTATTGGTTGCCTTGGTGCTAGGATTATTAATCATCAATGTGCCATTCTTAATTGATGCCGGCTATTTACCAAAAGTTGCCGGTTAACGACTTTCCTCAAATAAATGACACAAAGACCGCAGAACATTGCGGTCTTTGTTTTTTATGCAGCATCTGCTTTTCATGTGGTTTTCACTGCACAATTTCCACTAACTTTTCAAAACTCTCTACCACATCATATTGCACCTTTTCAGGTGTAAAACGGCGATTCATTTCGGCAAAGAATTTTTTAGCACATTCGATTTTGCTCTGCTCAATAGTGCGCAAATCCATACTCGACATCGATCCCTTCGTTTCAGCGACAAAATAGACGTGTTTCACTGTTCCTTCTTTAAAAGCGATTGCCCAATCGGGGTTATAATCACCTACCGGCGTAGGGATAAAGAAGCCACGTGGCAATTTGGCATAAACCACAACTTCGGCACTGGTTTCCAAATGTTGGGCAAATTCACGTTCAATTTTGGAATCAGTAACTACATAGTCATAAATATGATGTCTTGGCGTAGCAAGCGCATTTTGCAGTTTGGACGCATTTTGCCCTAAGGTAAAAATGCTTGGATCAAATTTTTCTTCAATCGTGTCATAGGCAAGATGCTCAATAATCGTCGTGGCTTTTTGTTCATTAATCAGGCGAATCGCTTCGGTAATGAATTGCTCGGGATTGATTGCAAACTTCGCCAATGCGATCTTTTTCATTCCCATCAGCATCTTTGCTACCGTTTGTCGTGTCAACTGCGTACCTTCAGTGATTTTACCAATCAAATCATAACGCACGGCAGAATACGCTGAATGATAGCTCTCTTGTGGTGTGCTTTCTTTGAGCTGAAAACTTCTGCCGCCTTGCAGGTCTTCATAAGCGATCTGTGCTTTTTGTTCACCCTTTTCCACGCGGTATTGCAACGGTGCAACGTGTAAACTATTTAATGCTCCAATCGCTTTTTCAACCAACTCATTAGAATCAAAATGCACAGTATAGACAGCTTTATGATTGATACGCTGCCACAATGCTTTAAAGGCTTGTTTGTTAAAATTTTCATTAAGTGCATTAAGTTTTGGTGCACGGTCATCATCCACCAAAGCACTCAAGGCTTCGGCATTATAGAGGTTGTCAATCAGATGGCGAATACTCGGCGCATAAGGCTGTAAATCTTCAGGCAGAGACGCAAGGTTTCCAGCTTTTTTCGCTGAATGATATTGCTCAGTGATTTGATCATTTTCATCGACATAATCATTCTTAACCAAATACTGATAGATTTTTTTCGCCGTTCTTTCATCCACTTTGATTTTTTCGCCTTGTACATTTTCAATGGTTTTACCGGTGAAATAAGCAATTTCGGCTTTTTGTGGACGAGCGGAAAGCGATTCGCTGATGTCTTTTTGCAAGCCTTTGACAAAATCTTGATAACTCTCATTCGCCACTACAGTCAGCACATTAATATCATACACAGTGGCAGGATTATCCATACGTTCACCCGTTTGATTGACCGCAAGGCGCAAACCACGCCCTACTTCCTGGCGGCGAGAGATGGTGTTATCACTATGTTTCAGTGTACAAATCACGAAAACATTTGGGTTATCCCAACCCTCACGCAACGCGGAATGCGAAAAAATAAAGCGCACAGGTTCTTCAAAAGAGAGCAAGCGTTCTTTATCTTTTAAAATCAGATCATAGGCATCAACATCATCGGCTTCATTCCCATTGTTCTTTTTCACTTTGGGATCAATCAAACGCTTGTTCTTATCAATAGAAAAATAGCCGTTATGCGTTTTTTCGCTAGAAATACCTTTTAAATAATCGCCGTAATCGCCTAGTTCCAGCCACGGCAATTCATTTAAACAGGCTTTGTACTCTTCTTCAAAAATGCGAGCGTATTCACCTTTTTCGTCAGGTTGATCATAATCACGATATTTCGCCACTTCATCAATAAAAAACAGCGATAGCACTTTAATTCCACGTACAAACAACTGACGCTCTTTCTCAAAATGGGCGGCAATCGCTTCACGGATTTGAATACGGCGCAACACCGTTTCATTGATATCGCCGATCGCCTCGCCTGTTTTTAATTCCATACCATTGAGAAAACTGACACTATCGATATTGGCGTTGATGTCTGAAACAACAAAGCCCGTACGGTATTGTTCCAAACCACCTGAAAGATCAAACAAATTGTCGCCTTTCTTGAATTTTCGGCAAATGCGTTTGATATTGCCTGAAGCATTTTTTTGCTCAAACTCGATCACCGCTTCCGGCGGTTTTTTCGGGGAAATCTCAATTTTTTCTAAATACAAATAGCCTGCTGTGCCTGCCAAACCTTTGACACTGATGCCACGCACGGCAATTTTTTTCACCAATTTTTGGTTATAGGCATCCAATGCATCCAGCCGGAAAATCTTGTTGTAAGTGGTTTTATGGGTGGCAGAATAACGCAGCACCATCAATGCCTTAAACTGCTCCAAAGATTTCAGCGTTTTATCACCTTCCATCTTTTGCGGTTCATCCAAAATCAAAATAGGACGATTGGCACTGATCACCTCAATCGGACGGCGTGATTGAAAGTCGTCCAATTCCTCATAAATCCGGCGATTGTCTTTCCCGGTGGCATTAAACGCTTGCACGTTAATCACCATTACGTTAATGCCTGCATCACTGGAAAAACTCTCTAAATGGTGCAGCTGCTTGGAATCATATACAAAAAATTTTGCTTTTTTACCGTAAGTTTCTTGAAAATGATCGGCGGTAATTTCCAGCGTTTTTTTCACGCCTTCACGAATGGCAATGCTTGGCACCACAATAATAAACTTACACCAGCCATATCGCCGATTCAGCTCAAACATCGTTTTAATATAACAATAAGTTTTGCCTGTGCCGGTTTCCATTTCAATATCTAAATTGATAGGGGCAATTTTATTTTTCACCAACTTTTCGGAAACAGGCAAATTTTGCCGCTGCTGTACATTTTGCACATTGTCCAATAATTGTTCAGGAAGGATTTCAATGTCGGCATTGCGGTAGGCAGCACTGTTATTGTTATCGTTAAAATTCATCGCAAGTTGCGAATTTCCGGCACGTTTCTTCTTACCCAAATCCATACGGTAATGAAAGTTGGTTTCGCCATATTGCGGTTGATGAGCAAAACAATCCACCACCGCTTTTACCGCTTCGCTTTGATAAGCTTGAATTTTGAATTTCAGTTTCATCGCCATTCCTTAAATCGTCTTCACTTCCGTACTTTCGGAATATTGTTGAAAAATTTGTCCGGCATTGATTTTTGCTGCATCGTCTTTAAAGCTGTCATCACGGAAGACGGCTCGCAAAGGTCGGTATTTAGTCAATGCAGTGATGAAATCATTATCCACTGTCTGTTTATCAAAGCAGGCGATCAGCGTATTGCCGTCAACGAAAAAGACAGTACGCCCCATAATTTGTTTGATCTCAATCGGCAACGACAAATCCACGCTCCAATCGAGCATCACTTGGAATAATAAATCTTCAGGCGTGCGGTCGGGTTTGATGTTGTCGCTCACTTGGTTCAGCCAATCCTGTTGAGATTGTTGTATTTTTTTGAGGGTTTCTTCAGGAGTGTAATAGACGTCCGCCATATTGGAGGTGTCGGTTTTCAGCACCCGAAAACCGCCGTCCCAGTTTTCAGGCAGTTTATCGGCAAAATCGTTGCGAATTTTGTCGGTAGCACGGCGAATGCGTTCTTTGGTAATTTCAGCAATGGTGGTAAACCCTGCTTTAAAAGCTTCAGATTTTTCCTCTGTTTTTTCAGGCAACTGCACACAAATAAAACGGCGATTGCCTCCGTCTTCGGCATTGAGCTGCATTACGGCGTGAGCGGTTGTGCCTGAACCTGCGAAAAAGTCTAAAAATATTTCATTATTATTTTTTGTGAAAAGACTAGTCCCTTGAATTAACTCTTTTACTAAACTAAGCGGTTTTGGATATTCAAAAAATTTATTTAATTTAATTTGTTCTAAGTCTTTAACACCTTCCTTGTTTAAATGCTTCAGAATGCTATAGAATTTAGTACCATCTTCATCAACTCTTCGCAATCTTCCGACAATGTGTTTTCCATTTTTAGGAATCAAAATATAGCTTCCTTGTCTTATTCCTTCATCTATTTCTATTTTTTTATCTATTCCCTTAACCTCTTCAATTTCTTCATAAAGCAATGTTCCGTATTTCCCAAATTCTCTACGCAACCAATCTTCTTCAATCCAATATTGAATACCATCCTTTTCAACTACTTTTCCTCTAATATCTTTCGGTTTAAAAATACCTTTAAAACTGCCTAAATTTTTAACATAGGTTAGCAAGCTATCATGACCTTTAATAACTTTTTTTGCTAACCCACCGCCTTCAGAACGAATAACAACCATATCTGCAAAAAAATTCCTTTCCCCAAATACCTCATCACATAATCTTTTTAAATTTGCCTGTTCATTATCATCAATTGAGATAAAAATCACGCCGTTATCCGCCAACAGATTTCTTGCCAGTTTTAATCTCGGATACATCATTGACAGCCAGTCGGAATGAAAACGCCCATTGCTTTCGCTGTTAACTTCCATACGGTTGCCGTCTTCATCTTTTTGGTTGGAACGACGCAGATAATCTTCAGTGTTTTCGGCAAAATCATCGGCATAAACGAAATCTTTGCCGGTGTTATAAGGTGGGTCGATATAAATCATTTTAACTTTGCCAAGATATGTTTCTTGCAAAAGTTTGAGGGCATCTAGGTTGTCGCCTTCGATAAAGAGGTTTTCAGTGGTGTCAAAATGTACGCTTTCATCACGCACAGGACGCAGGGTTTTAGCGATGGGTGCGTTGGCAGTCAAAAGTGCTTCGTGCTTACCGGGCCAGTTAAGCTGATAACGTTCTACCCCCCCCCCGACCAGACTGCCGGAAAGTTCTTGTTGCAACAGTTCAAAATCAATGGCTATTTTGGGTTTACCATTTTCATCTAAAACTTCAGTGGTGCAGTTAGGGAAAATTTCGGCGATTTTTGCAATGTTTTTGTCCGTCAGATTAGGGCTGTGCATTTTTAGCTTATCTATATTGTTCATTTGTTAATTCCTTGATAACCATAAAAATCTGCACCTTACTCAGTTGGCTAATTAATCCAACTTTTGGGATGCAGATCAAAGCGTATTTTTAAATCTTAAATAAAACGAAACTATTTTTTCTCTAAACTCAACACATCATCTGTGGTTAGTTCAGTATTACCATCAATCTTCATTGTATCTTTCAAACACTGCTGACGGATTTGTTGAGCTGCGGTCATATCATTTGCTTTCTCAGCCAAATAAGCCGCAACAGTATAATCTTGAACTTCAATATCGGCTTTATCTTCTGTTGCTAAAATTTTTGCAAACGCCTGTCGAGCTTTATCAAATTCATTAGCACGTAATGAAAGATAACCAATTGCTCGGACAAAAGCACAATTCAATTTAGCATCAGTCTGCAATTTAGCCGATTTTTCTAACCACTTCAGTATTTTGCTGCTGTTAGCCACTTGCAAGCGAGCAATTTGCGTGACAAAAGCCAACATTTCGCTGCTTTCAATACGTTTAAATGAATCTAATACCAATCGATAAGCTGAATCGTGATCATCACTATCAATTAAGCGACGGATCATACCAACAATTGCATAGCTGTTTTGACGACGTGAACGCGGTTGATCTTCCCACCATTTCAATAAACCGTCGATACCCTCTTCATTCATTTTTTCATCAAGCAGACCATCAACAACCTGATGTTGTAATTGCATAAATTCAGCTTCAGCATATAAACCGCTTTTACCAATCTTCGGTAATAGATTATCCAACGCCAAATAAGCGTGAGAACGAAGATAAATTTCCACCGCCAAACGCAACACTTCGACATTTTTCGGCGCCAACACTAGCAAACTGTCCACCGCTGTTCTTGCCGTCGGTAATTTATTCTGTTGTAACAGAATACGAGTACGAGCCAATTCAACAATTAAATTATCTGAACCGGCAAGTTCTGTCGCTTCAATTAAGTATTTATTAGCGCTGAACTCATCACCACGTTGTTGCGCGGCTTCCGCTGCTTTAACAAAATTCAAAATTGGTTCGGATGAATGTTTCGCATTTTTACCAATCAATTTTTCGGCTTTAGCGTAATTTCCTTCATCCATCTTCACAAACCCCTGCAAAATCTGTTGCTGAGCTTTACGACGTTTTCTCACAGAGAACCAATTATAAGTACCACTACTTAAACGGAAAAATCGAGAAATCACCCATTCAATACCATAAACAAGCGCCAATGCGACAACAAAAAATATCACCAGCATTGTAATGCTCATCTCAATACTGTGAGATTCTGTCAAAATACGCACATAACCCTGTTTACCCGAAATATAAGGCCCACTAATAAAACCAACCAGCAGGATAATCATTAAGAATAATACTCTGAACATATCGTATCTCTCCCACTATTCTGTTTTTTCCGGAATTTGTTCTGTATTCGGATTTTCCGATACAGGTTGTTGTGGTGTAGCTGTTTTATCATCCGTAGCGACTTCAGGCACAACGTCTTTTGCTGCTTTCTCTTCCTCTTTATTTTCTTCTAGAATTTGTGAATTAGCTTTCAAATCAACTTTCTCAATTTGATGTGACTGTTTATGTAGTATTTCATCAAGAACGGTCAAACTTTCAAAGGTATTCGGTGCATCAACGTAAATAGACTGTTCTGATAACTCATCTAGCTGTTGTAAGAATTTTTGTGTTAAAGCACTATCAACATTAAAGTAACTTCTTACCCAGCTAGTAACAGCTTCAAGTGAACTTTTATAAAGCTCATTCTGCTGGCGAGGCACAGCTAGGATAGCAATCTGCAATCGTAAACGAATATTTTCACGTAAATAGATATCCTGATTTGGAGCAAGCAGTGCTTTTTCAACCGGATCTCGTGGTTGAATGCGGATAAAATGATTTAAGAAAGAATTGGCAGATTTTTCAATATTACTTTTCCAATCACTAATAGAGTTTGAAGGCTCATCACTATTTCCACTATCACTGTTACTAGCAGATAAATCCAATAATTCCAAATCATCAATAGAATTAGCTAGTTGTGATAATTTTTGCATAATGGCATTTTGATCAACATCATTCACGTTTGCCAACCGTTTTAAATCTTGTGCAATTGCGGTACGCACGGTAATTGCACGAGGATCGGTAACATCATTGAGTACTAAATCAGCCTCTTTTAATAATGAAATAGCCGTTCCTAAATCATTATCTATGATCAATTTACGCTGTGCATTACTCAATAGAAAATCCGCTTCCGACATTAGCCACTCATTTGGCTGAGTTTGTGATCTTTCTGCCATAGTTTTATTAAGCTGCGTCTGTAATGCAATAATCTGCTGGTCGGTAATACCTTTATTTTGTTGTAACACATCTAATGTTGATTTGGTTGCATTCAGCTCCTGTTCAGTTTTCGTTAATGCTTCTTTTAATGAGTTGACTTCTGTCATATCGACACTATTTGACGATGCTGCTTTTATCACTACTTGCTGACTGGATTCCAATGCTGAAACCTGTTGTTGCAAGTTAGATAGCTGTTGCTGCCCAAGATAATAGCCTCCGGCACCGACACCCAAAGCGACCAATAATGCCAACAAAGCTAATCCTTTGCCGCCACTGGATTTTTGTTTATTTTCTGTTGTTTTCATTGCTTTTTCCGCTTGTGTTGAAGTTGAATTAACCGAAGTTTTATCCTCTTCCACAGTGGTATCCACTTCCACTCTTTTATCTAATTTATCCTCTTTCTTATTTGCAGAAGCCTTTTTCTCATCAGTAACAACAATTTTTTCTGCCGTTTTTTCTGCTTCCACCGCTTGAGAATCTACCTGCTCCCTTTTATCAGGATCCTTACTGCTATTCTCATCTGTAGTCAACGACGCGCCTTCGTTTATTTCCGCACTGGTTTGAATATCAGTTTCGTTATGTTGTTTTTTCATCACTACACACCTTATCTATTATTTATCTCAAGAATGGGGATAAAAGGATAATATTGTTTTTAATAAACTAAGATTATCTGCCTTTTCAGAGAGAATAATCTTATCTGGTTGCCAACCTGCATCCAACGCAAGCTGTTTCAGACGATTACTAATCAGTACCAATTTACAACTCTTCAACCAATTATGTTCACTTTTTGGAATAAAATCCAGCAAATACCGCAAAATTTCACCACTGGTCACCACAATTGTATCAATACCAGCACGAGAAAAAAATTTCAATTCAGCTTCACTTAACTGCTGTGTTCGGCGACAATAACACGCCACTGTTTCCACAACTGCACCACGTTCCGGTAACTGATGCGGTAACAATTCTCGACCAGCTTGCCCTCTCAGTATAATAACACGTCGACCATTACAATTTTGCATTTGTGGCAATGCTAATAAACCCTCACTATTCTCATTAGCAAAGGGATAATGCACAGGTTGTTGTGTCGCCTCACTTAACAAAGCGGCAGTTTTTCGCCCTACTGCAAAATAATGCACATCTTTACGCCACCCGAAACCAGTATTTTGTAACACTTGATGAACATATTGTACCGCATATTGCGAAACACATATTACATAATCATCGGCAGCAAGTTGTTGCAATTTTTGTGGCACATCATTTAATTGTTCACCTGTTTCAATTTTAATGAAAGGCGCATAAATTGCCGCTACTCCCTCTTTATTTAACATCTCCGTTAGATGCTGACCAGCATCTTCCGGTCTTGTGACTAAAATACCCATTTATGATTTCATCGCTTGTAATAATAAAGCTTCTGCACCTTGTTCTAACAGCAACTCCGCCACTTGTACACCCAGCTGATCCGCTTGTGTCCGAGCTGCAGTTGCTTCAGCTCTTAATACCTTGCTACCATCAATCGAACCAACCAATGCACGCAAAAAGAGTTGATCACCATTCAAAATCGCATAACCGGCAATCGGCACTTGACAACCACCCTGTAACCTATTGTTCATTGCCCTTTCTGCAATAACACGATCCCAAGTTGCTTGATGTAACAATGGTTTTAATAATTGATTCACCCATTCATCATCCTGACGACACTCTACACCAACCGCACCTTGTCCGACCGCTGGCAAAGAAACTTCTGGCTCAATAAAACTACGAATACGTTGCTGTTCCCCTAAACGGATTAATCCGGCTGAAGCTAAAATAATCGCATCATATTCACCCTCATCCAATTTACGTAATCTTGTGCCTACATTGCCTCGTAATGTTTTTAACTGAATATCAGGGCGAAGTGCTTTCAACTGACATTGACGTCTTAAACTTGATGTTCCCACTACTGCATTTCGTGGCAATTCATCCAAACCGGCATATTGATTAGAAACAAAAGCATCACGCGCGTCTTCACGTTCGCAAATAACACTAAGGTGTAATCCTTGTGGAAATTGCATAGGTACATCTTTCATAGAGTGAACAGCAATATCAGCTCTCCCCTCCAGTAATGCCAATTCCAACTCTTTTACAAATAGCCCTTTACCACCAATTTTTGCTAATGGTGTATCTAAAAGCACATCACCTTTGGTCACCATTGTAACCAATTCCACTTTTAATTCAGGGTATAAAACTTGCAGTTTATGTTTAATATAATTGGCTTGCCATAATGCCAAAGGGCTTTGACGCGTTGCAATTCGGAGAACATTTTTTTGCATAATTAACTCTTTTTCTTCAAATTATTATTTACTCTATATCCTACCATTGTTGCCCGACATTGTCAGTGTTTCCCCTTGGCAACTTCATTGAGATTTATCAAAAACTATGCATCTGTGATAGGTCTACTATTTACCAATAAAGGTTAAAGTGTTAAAGTTTTTGTCAAATTATGTATTGAGATCATTTATCATAAGAGATAATAGGCCGTTGATGAACAATCTGGATGTCGCCAAAAAGAAAGTTGAACAGCTAGATAAACTACGTTTAGAACGGGCGCTTGCTGGAGCACCAAACGAGTTTCAGTATGTTCTAAATTTAGTTTGTGTTTTATTGCATCATAATATTCCCGAGCTACCGGGATATGTAGAAGATGCCCCTTTCGGTATTGTTAATTTTTCTTTCAACCGTTATCAAGAAAATTATCTTTCTTCAACACTATCCAATTTAGAACGTTATAACCTTAATCATAACAACACTCATAAAGCCGATATTTGTGGTGTTTATGCAATGGGTAGCTTAGGATCAATTACACAAACTTCTCGCTCAGATCTAGATTTGTGGGTTTGTGCCACTCGTAGCTTAACCCTAATTCAACAACAAAAATTACAACAAAAATTTTCTCTTATTTGTCAATGGGCACATAACGTTGGCGTGGAATTAAATCTGTTTTTAGTCGATCAGGATCGGTTTCGTTATAAACAAACTGCCGATCCACTTTCTGCCGATAATTGCGGTTCAAGTCAATATATGTTATTGCTAGATGAATTTTATCGTTCTGCCATTCGACTTGCGGGTCGCCCTTTATTGTGGCTACATTTAGCAGTCGAAGATGAATCAAAATACGATGAAACCGTGCGTCAACTTATAAATAACGGTCAATTAAACCCAAATGAGTGGGTAGACTTCGGTGGTTTAGGTAATCTTTCTGCTAATGAATATTTCGGCGCAACCTTATGGAATCTCTATAAAGGCATTGATTCACCTTATAAAGCGGTTATCAAAATTTTATTACTTGAATGCTATTCGTGGGAGTTTCCTAACACTAAACTAATTTCACACCAATTTAAACTAGACTTATTACTAGATCGCAATGTCATTCATCATTTTGACCCTTATATGGCAATGTTGGACAAAGTAACCGACTATCTGTTACGCATCAATGATCTGGAACGCCTTGATAATGTACGCCGCTGTTTTTATATCAAATCAATTGAAGACATTGATAATAATGAATTAACCGGTAATTGGCGCATTACCCTATTAATGAAACTAGCACGTCAGTGGCAGTGGGATAATGATACTATTCAAGAATTAAACCAAAAAAAATATTGGCGGATCAAACAGATAAGAAAAAGTTACAACAGTCTTGTTAATTTATTAATGTGTAGTTATCGCCAATTAATGGAGTTTGCTCGTAAATATAATATTTCCGGAGTAGGCATTATTCCTGAAGATATCAGTATCTTAACTCGAAAACTTTACGCTGCATTTGAAGAGTTACCAGGCAAAGTAACCTTGTTTAACCCTAATATTTCCACCAATATTGCGGAAAAAGAACTCACTTTTGTTGAAACCGATGGCAATTCAGCAATGAGCAAAGGTTGGTATCTGTTAAATCAAGCACCGAAAATTTCTTCATTATCAAAATATCGCCACGTTGAGTACAATCCACAGCTCAATAAACTGGTCTGTTGGGCTTATTTTAATGGTGTATTAACTGAAGAGACAGAATTTAACATTATCAGCAAAAATGTGTCATTGGAAACTTTAAAACAATTCATTGCAGATTTAAGAAACACCTTCCCGGTACAAGTTAAACCTGCAACCAATGCCGATTTGTATCAACCTTGCGAAATTCGCAATTTAGCAGTTATCGTCAATTTAGTGAACGATCCTACAGAAGAAGCCTCACTACTCGATCACCATTTCCGTTTACAGCCTAAACATCTGTTCAATAATTTAAGTAGTAAACAGACAAAATTAATTGGCAGTATTGATTTTACTTATCGTAATTTATGGAATGAGATCAGAACACTGCATTTTGAAGGCCCAAGCGCTATTTTTCGTGCATTAAAAGTATTATCTAACAAAATTTATCGAAGTTCCGTACCGATCAACTCTGTCAGTGTATTCTGTTATAGCAGACATTATCGGAATATTCTTAGTCGTTTTGTAAGTGAACTGATAGAGCGTTGCATTAACATTCAAACCAGTAATTTAATCAATAGCAATCAGCTTAATACTCTGCACGTTGCTAGCGAAGCGTGGAATCATTTTTTTCATAAAAATGAATTCAATATTACAGAAGAAATTCTGAATGAAAACCAACATAAAAATATCGCCATTGCTCAAAAACCGCACGCAGGAGGTGAATTAAAATATCCTCAAGCAATAGAGTTCTATTCAAATGAAGGCTTTCTTCAATTCTTTTTTGAAGATAATAATGACAATACGTTTAATATTTATATTCTTGATGAAAGCAATCAGCTCGAAGCTTATTATCATTGTGACGGTGTTAAAAGTCAGAAAATTGAAGAAATCAATCAAATCTATCGTACCGCTTCAAACGGAGATAATAATACACCATTCCAAATTTCAAAAAATAAATTTAATTACCCACAGTTTTATCAAATTAATCATCTACAAGGAAAAACAACAATCACTCCATATCATTCAGAGTAGTTTCTCTCCCCCCCCCCTAAATGACGGCAATTTCGCTAAGACAGGGAAAGGTTTTATTTAACCTAAATCAATATTTATCTTCATTAAGATAAAATTTCCCCAGCAAAATAACACTCTTCATATTCATCTTGTGATAGTATGTATCGTATTTTTGAAAAAATGGGGTTATTTTAGATGAAGAAAACAACAGTTTTAGTGATTGATGATCACCCATTAATGCGTCGAGGCATTACTCAACTCTTACAATTAGATGATTCTTTTGAAATATTAGCTGAAGCTAGTAATGGCACTGAAGGGTTAGCATTAGCCAAACAATTCTCACCGGATATGATTATTCTAGACCTCAATATGAAAGGGATGTCCGGTTTAGATGTGTTAAAAGCGTTACGACTTGATGATATTGATGCTCGTATTGCCGTCTTAACTGTCTCTGATGCTCGTTCTGATATTTTTGCACTGATAGAAGCCGGCGCTGATGGTTATCTATTAAAAGACACCGAACCGGACACTTTATTAATACAGTTGAAAAAAATTGCTGAAGGACAGGTTGTGTTAAGCGATGCTGTTAAACAACGCCTGTTAGACAATCACTCCGCTAATGATCCATTACAACTATTGACCGAACGTGAAATGGATGTATTAAAACTTATCGCTACCGGTTTATCTAATAAACAGATTGCTAATCAATTATTTATTTCTGAAGAAACTGTTAAAGTACATATCCGAAATCTATTACGCAAACTGAATGTACATTCTCGTGTTGCCGCCACAGTACTCTATCTGGAACACCGGCATTTAGATTAAAACTTAATTGACGGGCTAAATGGGTTACTTTCGATAAAAATTAGACAAATTCACTGTAACCCTGATTACGCTTTACAAATTCTTGATATAATAGCTCGCCATATAACACCACACATCGAAAGATTAGGTAAATAAATGAAGTTATTCTCTTTCTGCTTTTTTAGTCTACTGTTGCTTTTATATACCACTACTGCCAATGCTAATTGGAAACAGGTTGGTAAAGCTGAATATAACTGGGGACCATTCCATATTTATACCGTTTCTCTATTCACTGAAAACGGTACTTACAGCAGTGAACAACGCCCACTTATGTTAAGAATTAAATTTGCCAAACCTGTTGAAGGAAAAAACTTTGCAATTTCTCTCTTCAAAGAGATGGCATTGGATAAAATGCCAACTGATCAAGCAGAAAATTTAAGAAAACGCCTTATAAAGAATTTTCCCGATTTTAAACCTGACGACGTGTTGAATTATATTGCCTTGGATAACGAAGGTTATTTTGTTTTAAATGACACTATTTTAACTGAACGATTTGATCCCACATTTAATCGAGAATTTATTGCCATTTGGTTGGATTCTCCAAGCAGTTTCAAGCAGTTACAACCGCGTTTATTAGGTGAAAAGAAAGAAGAACAGACGGCAACAACCGTAACAGAAAATGCCGATGCAACCAAAGCAAATTCAAGCACACAAACTGCTGATAGCAATTCTACCGAAAATACACAACAATCTGCTAAAACACCTGAAACAGAGGAAAAAGTAAAAGCGGATAACTCCAGTGTAAACAGTACTCACAGTTCAAGTACAAAAGAAGAAAAACCAACTAAAGCTAACGGTAGCGACAAATCAGCAGTAGAAACTAATAAGGTTAGAAAACAAGATAATAGTGCGGTAGAACAAACAACGAGCGATGTCGAGAGTAAAATTAAGTCATCGCAACCACGAACCTCTTCAACGCAAGAGATAACTAAAAAGAGTGCCGATGCAAATCAGGCATCAAAAATGAAGGAATCCGATATGAAAACCCAATCTGTTAGCGCAGACACCAAAACTGTTAACACAGACACAAAATCAACAGCAACAAACACGCAAACAGACGATAAAAACGCTGTGAATGAAGAAAAGACGAACACAACAACGGATAGCAAAAAATCACAGCAGGAAGATTCAGACACTGAACAATCAAAAGCGCAAGAGCCAGATGCTGAAGAACCAATCGAACCGGCAATTGAATGTGATCCAATTTTGCCATTCTTAAAACAATATCATTGCTAATATGAATAATTTAGAAATTAAGCGTATTTATCAACCCATCGATCAAAACGATGGGTTTCGTATTTTAGTGGATAGACTGTGGCCTCGTGGCATAAAAAAAGCCGAAGCGGAAATTAATTTATGGGCAAAAGAGATTACGCCTTCACCGCAATTACGCAAATGGTTCAATCACGAAGCTGATAAATTTGAACAGTTCAAGCAGAACTATCTCGTTGAATTAAATAATAATCCTTATGGTGTTAAATTTGTAGAGATATGCAAACAACAAATATCACAGCAAAATGTTACGCTACTCTATGCAGCTAAAGATCCTCTATATAATCACGCATTGGTATTAAAACAGTGGTTATTGACTCAATTAAAATGAAATTGATCTAAATTCAAGTTTATACTTTCTGCCAACTCTCTGATTTTTGATATATTTCAAAAGTTCCACATTAATTAAAAATTCATTGATATTTATCAAAAAAACACCTACTAAAAAGAGGTATCTTTGTTTTCGTCATTAAGACAGTGTCTCAGATACCTATTTTCAAGGAGGGTTTTATGAAAAAATTAGCACTAGCACTTGCAACTTCCGCTGCATTATTAGCAGCTTCTTCCGCAGCAATGGCTCACCAAGCCGGTGAATTCTTTGTTCGTGGTGGTCCAATTTTAGCTGTTCCAAATACCGATACTCACAACTATAAAAGTGATCTTCCATTATCTTATGATTTTGATGTAAACAGTAATGCACAACTTGGTTTAACCGGTACTTATATGATTACCGATAACCTTGGGGTAGAATTATTGGCAGCATCTCCATTTAGCCACGAAATTAAATTAAATACACTTTCTGTAGGTAATAATGATATTAAAGATGTCGGTACTATTGCGAAAACCAAACATTTACCACCTAGTCTCTATTTACAATACTATTTCTTAGATGCAAATTCTCCGGCTCGCCCATATGTCGGTGCAGGTATTAATTATACTCATTTCTTTGATACTCACTTTAATTCAACAATCGACAATGCGGGATTAGGTGTTACTGCACATAATCTTAAATTGAAGGATTCTTGGGGTCCAGTTGTAAATGCTGGTATTGATATCAATATTACCGATAAATTATTCTTCAACACCTCTGTATGGTGGGCTAAAATTAAGACCAAAGCGACTTTCGATTTGAAAGAGGCTAATGGTAAAATGCACTCTCAAGAAGCACGTGTTACTCTTGACCCAACCATCTTCTTCGTTGGTTTAGGTTATCGTTTCTGATTTACTGTTAATATTTAAATATTCCAATTAAAGCCATAGCAAAATGATCTGACCCCTAAAAGTTGGCATAGT
>NZ_JTJP01000036.1:0-7036 GCF_001678575.1 Gallibacterium genomosp. 1 | reverse complement strand
CCCCCCCCCCGCACTTCTATAAGTAAAGTGAATTTATGTTTTAATTTACCTTTTATTTTAATGTTTACAGAATACTTACACAAAAAACAACAAAAAGCGAAGTAAAAAACACTTCAAATGGAACACATATTCGCCATTAAAAGGATAAAAAGGCGAGTTCAATAGTGTATCCATTAAACATTTTTAAGGAATTTAAAAAATTTAAGGAGGCGATAAGCCATGAACAAGATCTATAAAGTTATATTTAATCGCAATAAAAATCGCTATGAAATTGTGTCTGAATTAGCGTCTAGCCGTGGTGGTAAATGTAAAGTTAAGGCTGGAAAGCAGATTGCTAAACTTTTTATGACTGGCTTATTAGCCACTTTCCTTAGTAGTGTGGCATTAGCGGCAGAGCAAGAAGTTGTAGTTAAATATGATGATGCTACAGGCACAATCAAAATTGTTAAAAAAGAAGATGAGAGTCAAGTGCTAGCATCCTATGCAGTGGGTGGGAACATAAGCTCTATTGATCCTAATGAGGGCACGTATCCAACTGGGACTATATCACTAGGAAAAGACAGCAAGGTTCTTCAAAATAATACCATTGCTATTGGTACGGATGCTCATGCTGGTGATGCAAGTGGTTCTGTTACTCAAAGCGATGGTAAAATCGCGATTGGTAATAAAACCGTAGCGAGTGGCGATAGAAGTATTGCATTAGGGAATCAGTCAACCACGAATAAAGGTTCATATAATATCGTACAAGGAAATGACTCGATTGGTATTGGTACTTCTACGAGTGTATTTGGTTACTCTGGTGTATCCATTGGGCGACGCAATATTATTGGGGTACCCGATCCTGACTTGGTGAACAATAGAGTCTTAACGACAAAATCTAAAACTCCTGATAAAAAAGGAGTAGATAAAGAAGCAGCCCCAGGTGGAAACAGTGTTATTGTAGGTGCCTATAATGTGGCATATGGCAGTCGTTCGAGTATTATTGGTACCTATTCCCGTGCTATGGGCAATAATAGTGTAGCTATTGGTAGTGGCGTACAGTCCTTAACTGATGGTGCTATTGCCATTGGTAAAGGTAGTGGTTATGAGTTTGAAGATGGCTCTCGCAAAAAAGGTAGAGAAAAAGAGTTTTATGGTCGTGATTGGGAATTGCCACCAGAATACAAGGTATTAAAGCAGGTACTTAGTACTGATATTGCAGGGGATGAACAATATAAAGGAAAAACAGATTTTAGATGGGAAAAAGATGGAACCTTACCTAAATATAATAACTATGGTGCCGGTAGCAGTGATCCCGGTGGCTTTATTGTAGAGGGGAAAAATGCGCTGGGTGTTGGTAGCTACACTCAAGTGCGTGGAGACAGTGCCATTGGTTTGGCAACGGGGGAAATGACAGCAGATCTTTCTAAAAAAGATAAGTCTGACTATGCCAAAGATATGGGTAAAATCATGGACATGGAAGAAACCTTGTACGCTGCAAAGGAGAAATTGAAGAGTGATTCAACTAGCGATAAGGAAACACTAGAAGCTGACGTGAAAGCTGCTGAAGAGAGTTTGGCAGCTGCCAAAAAAGCCTTTCGTGAGACTTACTTGAAAAAATATTCCTTCGTCGATGGTAACGGTGCTTTAGGTATTGGGCGTCAAATCTTGGCACAAGGGGATCGCTCTATGGCGGTTGGTGATTTTGCTAAAGCTATTTCTAACGATGCTATTGCTTATGGCGGTAAAACATTGGCAAATGGTACTAATTCGATGGCTATGGGTGGTAATGCACATGTAGGTACAGAGGGTACAGAGGGTACAAAGGGTAACTCTTTTAACAATAGTATGGCCATCGGTTCCCATACCAATGTACAAGCCAACAATGCCGTAGCCTTAGGTGCCTTTAGCCAAGTAACCGGGGAAAACTCGTTGGCCCTAGGCTTTGGTAAACAAGATGGTAATAATATTAACTACAATGCCGTGTCCGGTAAAGACTCTACCCTCATTGGTAGTTATGGCAACATTACAGGGAACAATTCCATTTTAATCGGTAGTAGCGGTAGCATTGCTAATGACCGTGTTGTTGCTTTAGGGAATAATATTCATATTGCTAAAGCCGATGAAAACGATCAAGTTAACAATACCTCAGGCTCAGTATTCCTTGGCGATCACGCTGGCTATGTAACAGATTCAAAACGTGCTCGTTCGCTAGGCAAAGTAGATGTAGTAGGTAGTAATGAAAAAATGGAATTAACCGAATCCCTCAGCAGTACGAAGGGGGCATTGCGGGATTATACTAAGGATTTTATCTATATTTATATGCTGGAACGGCAAGATGATGGCACCCAAATTGGTGCACCAATAGCGGTTCGTAGCGATTTCGCTGGTGGTGATTCCACCGTTGGTGTTGTGAGTGTGGGCTCTACTTATGAACAAAAATTTGAGAATATTGATGAAATTAGAAAGTATCATACTAAAGTAGGTTCTCTTATTACCGTACCAGTAGTGGTTGAAGTCGAAGTAATGAAAAATGGTATTAATTTAGGCAAACAATCTCAAACCCGTTACTTTGCAGCGGACTCAACGCAAGAAGAGATTTACGCGGATAGTACATTATCGCAAGCTGATAAGGAAAAGGTATGGAAGGAGATTCAAGCAAAAACATCGTCTTCTGATTCAACGTACACCGTATTTGAAACTCGCCGTATCCAAAATGTAGCACCGGGTTTGATTGGTTCTAACTCAACGGATGCTATCAATGGATCGCAATTGTTTGCCACTAACCAAATGTTAGGTAACTTAGTCGGCAGTTTGAAGAAAGCATTAGGCGATAATGTAACCATTACCCCAGATGGACAAATCGACACAAAAGATGAAGATAATACTCCTTTTACCTTAGGATGGATTGCTAAGGCTGGTTCCGTAGAGGGTTCAAATGGCACAGTAGCCTATAAAGTTGATAAAGCGGAGGATGAAACAGACGAGGCTTACCAAGCTAGGAACGCTAAGTTGCAAAAGGATGGCTATATTGTAGATGCTGCTAAGGTGATGACCTTCAAAGCAGGCAAAAACATCGGTTTAGTACAAAAACCGGGTGAGCTCAGCATTAGCACCATTGATAAGCCAAGCTTTAAGTCCGTAGAATTGCGTGGCGAAACGAAGAATGTTGACGGCAAAAAGGTTACTGAAGTCACTAAAATCGACTCAAGCGGTATGAAAGTGGTAACAGAAACTTCAACACCAGCGAGCGATGGCAGTACGACTCCTCCTACAGTAACAGAAAAAGTTTCCACCACCGTAGGAAAAGGTGGAGTGTCTACAGATGGAAGCGTTAAAGTAACAAATGGAACAACAGATCTAGTAACCATCGACAAAGGTACAGATGGTTCTGGTACGGATCAGGAATATGGCAAAATTGGCTTAGATGGTAAAAATGGTAGCAATGCAACCATTACCGTTGACCGTGGCACTAGCTCTTTAGACGATACGAAGAACATCGGCGGTACCAATCCTAAGCAAGACATTAGCGAAAACAACCCTGCTAAGATGGATCGCATTACATACACAACGAAGAGCAAAGATGGCAATGATGTAATAACCCACGAAGTGGCAACGATGGATGATGGCTTGTTCTTCTCCGGCGATAGTGCTGATGGCGAAAACAACAATGTTAAGAATAAGTTCGATCGTAAGTTAAGCCAAGAAACGAAAATCATTGGTGGCGTAGACCTTGGTTTACAATCTGATGCAACGGCAGAACAACGCAAAACAGCGATTGCCGACAAATTAACAGACCGCAACATCGGCGTTATTTCTGACGGCACCGATACACTTACAGTTAAATTGGCGAAGAATTTAATGGGCTTAGATTCCACAACGTACACTAGCCTTACAACTAAAACAGATGATGGTAATGCTACATCTACTATGAAAGTAGACGGCAATGGTGTGCGCTTTGTGGATAATAACGGAGATACGGTGAACAATACACCGACCTTCACTACTGATGGCATTACGGGTGGTAACAAAACGATTACCGATGTAGCTAGCGGCATTGGCGGCGAAGTGAAGGACGCCGCCCACGATAATGCCAATACCTTCTTAGAAAACGTGAATAAGATTGGTGCGCCTACAAATGGCATTAGCGAAAATATCGTAGTAAATGCAAAAGATTTGAAGAATCTCGTAGACACGGGCTTTAAGCTAAATACATCTGGTCAAGGCAATGCAGGTGCAACCACCGTTAAGATTGGCGATACCATTAATGTAGTAGACGGTGCTAACACGAAAGTGTCAGCCATTACCGCTGAAGATGGTACGCATACATTCCATATTGATGTAACAGGTATGCCTATTTCCTATACGGATAATCAAGGTAATGCACTTACCAAGATTGGCGACAAGTATTATAAGAATACAGATATCGAAAACGGCAAACCGAAGACAAATGCTAAAGATGTACCAGCAGATGAAGTAACAAATAATATTAAGGTTATCGACAAAGATGGTACAACCAATAATCAAGGCACGATTAGTAATGTGAAATCTGTATTTGACAGCAATATCGGCAACGGTGCAGATACAGGCTCGAACGTTGATGAAATTAAGGACGGCTCTGTAATATCTAACACTGGCTCCAATCGGTTTATAAACGATCTGACTAAGCTTAATGACCAAGTTGATCCAAAGGCTACAGATACCGAAGCTGAACAAATACGTGCTAAGAAGGATGAGGAAAAACTTAATTCCGTCTCTACCGTAAGAGACCTACAAAAGGTAGCATTAACACCGCTTTTCTTTGAAGGAGATGTGGCTCAAGATAAAAAAACAGCGAACACATTCGATCGCAAGTTAAGTGAAAAAACAAAGATTGTTGGTGGACAAAAAGACGTTACCCAGTTAACAGATGGCAATATCGGCGTAGTATCCAACGGTACGGACACCTTAACCATTAAATTGGCTAAGGAATTGCAAAATCTTACATCGGTAACCACTGGTTCTGGTGATAATACAACCGTTATGAACCAAGATGGCGTAACTATTACAACCCAAACACCTAAGAACGGAGGTAAACCGGCAAGCACTACTGAAACGAAGCTTTCTAAAGACGGTTTAGCAACAGACGGTACCGTTAAAGTAACGAATGGTAAAACTGGCGATAACGCAAAAGACCTTGTTACTATTGCCAAAGGTACAGAAACTGATCAAAACGCAACGGATAAAGAGTTCGGTACAGTGACGATTGATGGCAAGAATGGTTCTAATGCAATATTGACTGTAGATCGTGGCACTAAATCTGTTACTGACTCGGCGAATGTTGGCAAAGATTCAAGTAAACCAGTAAGTGATGATAACCAAGCAGGAATGGACCGCTTGACCTACACCACTACGGGTGCTGATGGTAAGAGCATTATCAACCACGAAGTGGCAACTTTGGATGATGGCTTCTTCTTAACCACAGAACATACCGAAGCAGATAAAACGAGAACAGTGCTATTTAACAACACTATTAAAGTTTTGGATGGCGCTAATACAAAAGTTTCCGCTATGGGTGGCGAAAAGGGAACGCATACTTTTAGTATTGACGTAACTGGCTTGCCTGTATCTTATACGGTACAACAAGATGGTAATACAACACCTGAAAATGTATCGAAAGTAGGCGACACCTACCAGTTAGCGAATGGTACGAAATTGGTAAAAGTAGGAAATAAGTTCTACAAACCAGACCAATTAGTAAATCCAACAGTCGAAAACCCAACAGTAAAACAAGGTGAAGAAAATAAAGACTGGAAACTTACTAATAATGTTTCATTGGTAAATCCAAATGATGGCAAAGATGCACCAACCTTATCCAATGTGGGTTCTGCATTGAAAAAATCTGACGGTACTCGCATCACTATGAGCGATTTAGATGATAGCAGCGTATATCCAACTGATAATCCAATTTGGAATAATGCAGTCAATGTAGGTGATTTAAAAGCAGCGACAGATGCTGCACGCACCGAAGTAACGGGTACTGGTGAAGCATTCGTTACTAGAAAACAAGCTACTGATGGACATACTATTTACAATGTCCATGTAGACCCTGTAGTTGATGTAGTCGACGCAGACGGAGGTAATGTTGTACGTGGCGATGATGGCAAGTACTACAACCCAACGGATATTGCGGATAAAACATTCGTGTCCGATGGTAAAGGCGGCGGTAATTGGTACAATACATCCGATATTGGTGATAATGGTCAACCTAATACAGGTGCGTCAGTACAAAATATTAACCCTGTGGATGTAAAAAATAATTTCGTCAATCCAAATGGCACCGGTTCTATCGTTGTTGACAATGTGAAAAGTGGCATTGGCGGTAAAGTGGTTGACTCAGATCACAATGACAGCAACACTTTCTTAGAAAATGTGAATAAGATTGGTGTGCCTACAAATGGCATTAGCGAAAATATCGTAGTAAATGCAAAAGATTTGAAAAACCTAGTGGATACTGGTTTCAAATTGAATACGTCTGGACAACCAACTGACCCTGGTGCAACCACCGTTAGGATTGGTGATACCATTAATGTCGTTAATGGGGCGAATACGAAAGTATCCGCTATTACAACATCTAAAGACGGCGTACACGCATTCCATATCGATGTGACGGGCATGCCAATTTCCTATACGGATACAGATGGTAATGCACTCACTAAAATTGGTGATAACTATTACAAAAATACAGACATTACCAATGGCGTGCCAAATAAGGATGCCGTGGCAGTAGATCCTGAGAAGGTAACCGACAACATTAAGGTAATTAATAAGGACGGTAGCACTACTAACCCTGGTACGATTTCCAATGTGAAATCCGCTATTGATGGCGTTGTAGGTAATGGGGGACCAAATGGCAGTACTATTAACGGTGAAGGCGGTACGAATACTTTCATCGACAATGTAAATCGCATTGGTGCCGATACGAATGGTATCGATAAAAATAGCGTTGTCACTACTGGTGATTTGAAAAACTTAGCCGACACACCATTGTTCTTTAGTGGCGATGTATCTTCAGCCA
>NZ_JTJP01000035.1:0-56775 GCF_001678575.1 Gallibacterium genomosp. 1 | reverse complement strand
ATAGAACAAGTAGAATTTTATTATTTAGTTTTAATAGTTAATTCATTGGAAACAATGGAAAGCATAGCGCTAAATTGGTGCCCCCAACAGGACTTGAACCTGTGACCAATCGATTATGAGTCGACTGCTCTGACCGACTGAGCTATGGGGGCAGTGGGTAAGACGGCAAAGATTATAGTCAAAGACAGAAATGAAGTCCAGCATTGTATCCAAGCTTATGTTTTTTTTGCGTAATTTTCACGCATTGAAGGGGGCGGATGGCTACGCGTGTTGCTTTTTTAGTCAAAATGCCTAAGTAATTAGAATCTTGCCTAATTCTGAATGCAAGCTGCTCTTTTGGAACAAGTTGCTCAAGGCTTACCATCTTAAGCCCATACTGGGGAAAAGGATTTTAACATTCAGGTATCTTCTTTTATATTGATACGGTTGTTAGATCAAAGATCTAGCTTTTTGTCTAGATCATTGTTAAAAGCCTTACCAACTTGGAAATTTGTATCTTTTCTTCTTACTTTTCACACCACGGTTGTTGCGGCAAATATTCACTTAAAAAATCGATCAATAGAGCGATTCGAGCGGTAAGTTGGTGATGACGATAATAAACGGCATAAATTGGTTGTAAGATTTTTTGTCGCAGATCTGGCAAAATTTCTACTAGTTCGCCATTTTTTCGTGCTTGTTCAGTCATCATATCGGATAAACAGACCACGCCGACGTGATTAAGCGCCAGTGCCAATAAACTTTCTCCACTGGAAGCGATCACGCTAGGCGTAATCGTGAGTAAATGACCAGAATTGTCTAACAATGGCCATTGGTTAAGGTGCGCCGGTTGGCTGAACCCCAACAGGCGATGTTGCAATAACTGATGTACGCTATCAATTTTCCCTTGTTTTGCCAAATATTGCGGTGTCGCCAAAATACGGATGGCACTTTTACCAAGCAACCGAGCGTGCATTGAGGAATCTTGTAATTCTCCGACCCGAATTGCCACATCAGTGCGTTCTTCCAATAAATCGATCAGGCTGTCATTGCTGTTCAGTTCTAATTGAATTCGAGAATAGCGTTGTAAAAATTCTGCCATCGCCGGAATCAAAACGTGCCGCATCACCGGAGCAGCAGTGTCGTTTCTAAATCGCTTTCCAGTTTTGACAGGCTACGACTCACGGCAGACACCGGCAAGTTCAGACTTTGTGCTGCGGCGCTGATCGACTTCTTTTCCACAATTTGTACAAAAATATTTAGTGCTTCAAGATTTAGTTTCACATTCATTGTTCCGAGTGAAAGGGACAGTGCGGTTGAGATTATCTGAATGATTGAGTGAATACAAGATTATTTTTGCAAAATTTGCAAATATTATTTGCAAATTCCCCTATTTTTCTAAAGTAATCACTTCCCTATAATGCGCGCCATCAACGAAACAGAAATTAAACCATTAAGATGAAGGAGAAAAAAAATGACAATTCCAAATTTCGGGGTAGGGACTTTCCGTTTACAAGGTCAGGTCGTGATTGATTCGGTGAAAAATGCGTTGGATGTTGGTTATCGTGCAATTGATACTGCACAAATTTATGGTAATGAGGCGGAAATTGGGCAGGCAATTGCAGAAAGTGGTGTAAATCGTGATCAATTCTTTTTAACTACAAAAATCTGGGTAGATAATTACAGTGCCAATAAATTGGAAGATAGCCTAAAAGAGAGTTTGCGAAAATTGCGTACTGATGTGGTGGATTTAACCTTGATTCACTGGCCGGCACCGAATAATGATGTAGCGTTGCCGGAATATATGAATGCGCTGCTTGAGGCGAAAAAAGCAGGATTAACGCGTCAAATCGGGATTTCTAATTTTAATATTGAATTGACTAAGAAGGCGATGGCGGTTGTCGGCAAGGAAAATATTGCCACCAATCAAATTGAGTTAAGCCCTTATCTGCAAAATCCGAAATTGGTGAGCTTTTTGCAAGAGCAAGGCATAAAAATCACCTCTTATATGACGTTAGCTTATGGCAAAGTGTTGAACGATCCGGTTTTAACACAAATTGCACAAGCACATAATGCGACTACTGCACAAGTGGCGTTAGCGTGGGCATTGGCGCGCGGTTTTGCGGTGATTCCGTCTTCAACCAAACGAGAAAATTTAATTTCCAACTTAAAAGCGTTAGAACTCAAACTCAGCGATCAAGAAATTGAAATGATCAATGCATTAGACCGCGGCAGTCGTGAAGTTAGCCCTGAAGGCTTAGCTGCTGAGTGGGACGATTAATATTTGCTTTTGCCTGTGAAAGCGTGGAATTTCTGCTCTTTCATTCAATACATAACACAATCGTTTTTAAATTAAGAGAGGAATTTAATGCCAGTTGCTTTATTTGCCCTAATGATTGGGGCTTTTGCTATCGGAACAACCGAATTTGTGATTGTTGGATTAGTGCCGACCATTGCACAAAGTTTAGCTATCAGCGTACCGTCTGCCGGCTTATTAGTTAGTTTGTATGCGTTGTCCGTTGCCATTAGTGCGCCTTTGCTCACTGCAATGACAGCACGTTGGCAACGTCGTAATGTACTTCTGTTTTTAATGGCCATTTTCGTGGTGGGAAATCTATTGGCGTGGCAGGCAACCAATTTTTCTACACTGATTGGTGCAAGAATTGTGACGGGGTTGGCACACGGTGTATTTTTCTCAATTGGCTCAACCATTGCGACACAATTAGTGATAAAAGAGAAAGCTGCTGCTGCAATTGCAATGATGTTTACTGGACTTACTGTGGCGTTGGTAACCGGTGTGCCATTGGATGCCTATATCGGGCAACATTTCGGTTGGCAAACTACCTTTTTAGCGGTGATGTCTTTGGGGGTGATCGCCTTTATCGGTGCATTATTATTTGTGCCGAAAAATTTACAGCAACCTAAACCAGTGAAATTGATCCAACAATTGGATGTGATTCGTTCACCTCAGTTACTGCTGGTTTATGCGATGACCGCATTAGGTTACGGTGGAACTTTCGTGCTATTCACTTTTTTATCACCGATGTTACAACAATTAGCTGGTTTTAACGGCAATGATGTCAGTTTGATTTTGGTTGGTTACGGTATTGCAGTTGCACTGGGCAATACATTGGGTGGTAAATTGGCAGATAAGCTGGGTACGGTTCGTTCGCTAAAATATATTTTTAGTGTACAAATGTTGGTGTTGTTCTCTTTTTATTTCACCGCACAAAGTGCGTGGGTGGTGTTAATTAGTACAATATTATTGGGTTTAACCAGTTTTGCTAATGTCTCACCACTGCAATTATTAGTGGTCGAACAGGCAAAAATTGATGCTCCACAGTCAGTGGATGTAGCTTCTGGTTTGAACATTGCCGCCTTTAATTTGGGTATTACTATTGGTTCAGGTATTGGTGGTCAAGTAGTGGCGAAGCTCGGATTATTGGATACTGCGTGGGTCGGTGCTATTATTCTGGCGATTACACTATTGCTGGTTTCTTTATTCAACAGAATGCAACAAGTGAAATGTTCAGAGCAAGTTTTTGCCTAATTGAAGTCAATAACAGAAACCTGTGAGCGATCACAGGTTTTTTCTTATAGAAATTTTTCCAGTAAAAAGTTAATCACCGCCGCCACACGCTTTATTTTTTGGCTGGCTTGTGGGTAATACACATACACAGGCGGATAGGTTCGCCAATAGTCTTGCAACACGGGGATAAAGTCAGCTTTATCGGTTAGTTGTTGATAAATCGGGGTGAATAAACGCCCAATGCCTAAGCCCGCACGCACGCCGTCTGCGATGGTGTCGATGTCGTTACAAATCATCGGCGTGGGCATTTCGATGCTTTGGCTTTCGCCGTTTCGTTCCAAAATCAAGGGCAAAATTTGTCCTGTGGTGATGAAACGGTAGCCGATTAAACGGTGTTGGTGCAGATTTTCACGGCTCGGCATACCGTATTGTTTCAGATAGCCGTCTGAAACATATAGCCCCTCTTGAAAGGCAGGCAGAAGCTGGCGTGCCACCATATTTTCATCGATTTTGTCGCCAAAGCGAATGCCTAAATCAAAGCCTTGTGCCACCAAATCCACCGTGCCGTCATACACGGAAATGTCCAAGCAAATATGCGGATAACGGCGATGAAACTCCGCCAAATGATCTTGCAAAATCAATCGGTAAGCAAAGCGGGAAAGGGTAATCCGCACCAAACCCGATGGCGCGTGTTCCTCGCCAAGAAACTGTTCCAAACGGCTATCCAATTCCCGCATTAACGGCTCGGTTTGTGTGAGCAACCTCGCTCCAGCCTCCGTGAGCTGAACCCGCCTTGTGCTACGCCAAAACAACGGCATATCCATTGATTGCTCCAACAGCTTCAAGGCTTGGCTTACGGAAGGGCTGGTAATTCCCAGTTTCCTCGCCGCCGCATTAATACTCCCCTCTTGGGCAATGGCGTGGAAAATTTGTAGTTGGTGGTAGGTGGTGCTGTTCATTCTTCGATTTCCCCTAATTCTGTTTTAGTTATTATTAGTCTATTCAATGCAATTATTCTTGTCTATACTGTGCAACCTATTCCTTTAAATAAAGGAAAAAACAATGTCTATTCTCATCATCTCCAGCCACCCCAATTTAACCCAATCGGTGGCAAATCAAACCATTTTGAACCAGTTAAAAACCCTTTTGCCAACGGCAGAATTTGTGCATTTGGATAGCCAATATCCTGATTTCCGTATTGATGTGGCGGCGGAGCAAAACCGTTTAATGCAAGCGGATACCATTGTGTTGCAATTCCCGTTTTATTGGTACAGTTACCCTGCCTTGTTGAAAAAATGGGTGGACGAGGTGTTTGTGTATGGCTTCGCACATGGTTCGACTGGCGATAAAGTGAAAGGCAAAAAGCTGGTGATGTCGTTCACCACGGGCGCGGCGGCGGAGCAATATCAGCCAGAGGGGGCGATGCGTCATACTGTTGAACAATTTTTGCCTGCGTTTCAACAGCTTGCCTTTTTGTGCCAAATGGAATGGCAACCGCCTGTGTATTCCAACGGAATGATGACCATTCCCAACGTCAGCACGCCTGAGCAAATCGCTGAAGTGCAAGCCAAAGCGGTGGCACACGCCGAGCGTTTAGCGGCACAGTTGCAAAAATAAGGAAGTGCGGTATGTTTTTAGTACAAATTTTATTAGCACCCAGCGATGCGGTGAACGCTTTATTAGACGGACACCGTGCGTGGCTGAAACAATACACCGAGGAGGGCAACTTCTTGCTGTTTGGACCTTACGATAACCACAAAGGCGGCTTAATCCTCGCCCAAGTGAGCAGCGAAGAGACCTTGCAAGCGATTTTGTCAGAAGATGTGTTTTACCATAACGGTTTAGCGGATTATCAAGTTACCGCCTTTAGCCCAAGATGGATCAACGCCGAAGGCTTGCAGGAACAAATTATTTAGTTACTCTGGCAAGGTAGGCTAAAGCGTTGCTATTGTTGAGAGCTTGAAAAGTACATTTACCTATTTAATCGGTGATGCTTTGGTGAAATTGGGCTAGTTATGATCGCTGACGGCAAGTTAAGCTTCGGCTTAACAAACGGGTAGCATATTGGCCGTTTATATAGCATTAGTCGTTTTATCGATTTTTGCGAAGAGAAAACGCTATATGCAAAAAGCGAAATTAGGCATTAAGATTTCTTCAACTTTATTTATCAATAAGGACAAGCTTAGACCTGTCCTTATTTTTATTTCTTCTGTATAAAGAAAAGTTAAAATAAGCAAAAAAATACGTCTAAACTAACCGTATTTTTTCACAAACAAGATGTTTTAGAGGTAATGAAAACGGAACTCTTGCATTAATTCTGCACTTAAACTTTTTGCCACAGGGCAGGTGTGTGCAGCTTCTTCTAAAACACGGCGACTGTTTTCATCTAGCTCTTGGGATAAATAAAAATCCAAGCTAACGCGAGCCACCCGACGAGGATTTAATGCCATTTCTTTTTCAATTTCAACTCGAGTACCGCGTAAATCAAGATCCAACGCTTTCGCCTTAATACCCATAATTGTCATTGCACAAGTAGCGAGGGAAACAGCGAGCAAATCTGTTGGCGAAAATGCTTCACCCTTGCCATTATTATCCACAGGGGCATCAGTGGAAATTTTATCGCCACTTTGCAAATGCACCATATCGTTGTGTAAATCGCCTGTGTAATGAAGTGTTGAGATGTGTCCCATATTAAACTCCTTTTGTTATGATGTTGTTAAGATGATGTTTTTTCAAGCGTTAGATTAAAACAGTCGTGATGTGGAAGCAAGGAAAAAAGTGCGGTCATTTTTCACCGCACTTTATTCACTTGCTTTTGCTATAATTTTATAATTGAAGCTAGAGGGAATTGTGGAAAATTATGACAACTCGATCAAAAGATATTGATGCTACGTTCTTGCAACTAGAAATTTTAAGGATTATTCCTAGGCTGCCAGCGAGCATAGAGGCGAAAACGATTCACGAAAAACTGAAAGATTTAGGCTTTAATCGTGATTTACGTAGTATTCAGAGAACGCTACAAGCACTTTGCTTACATTTTGACGATTTAGAATGTAACAACGATAGCAAGCCTTATACCTATTATTGGAAAGAGCGTTCAGCTGGATTTGCGCTACCCGTTTTAAATGAGCAACAATCACTATTACTCAAACTTGCAGAAAAACAACTTAAATATCTGTTACCTGCAAATATTATGTCCTCAATGAAACCTTTTTTCGAGCAAGCTGATAGAATGGTTTCAGGTACTTACCCAAATGACAAAGAGAAGCCTACACATCAATGGCTTGATAAAGTTTGCATCACACCGGCAAGTTTACCGTTAATTCCTGCCAAAATAGAAGATGATATTTTTTCGGCTGTTAGCCAGGCTTTGTATCAGAACAAGCTATTAAAGATTGAATATCAAAATTCAAGTGGTAAACGATACTTTGCAACTGTTATGCCTTTGGCAATTGCACAGCAAGGTGCGAGCATTTACCTCATTTGTCGTTTTGATGGATTTTCTGATACTCGAATGTTGGCAATGCATCGTATTTGTAAAGCAGACATTTCTACATTTAGCTTTGAACGACCGAAAGATTTCAACTTACAGGTTTATCAAGATGAGGGATATTTAGGTTTTACAAGTTATCAAAATGTTCGCAAAATTCGCTTGACTTTTTCTATTGCAAAATGGGCAGGATTTCATTTAACGGAAACACCTCTTTCTTACGATCAACAAATTTTAGAAGAAAGCGATAAACATTACCGTTTTCGTGCAACCCTGCCTGAAAATGATATGCTGGAGTGGTGGCTTTTAAAATTTGGAGAAGATATTTGGGATATTGAGCGAGAGCCATTAACATAGTTTACACGCTATATAATTTGAATAAAACTCCTTGCAAATAGCCAATTAGGAGAACTTTATGCCATTTCAACTTACATTCTGCCAGCAAGCTGGTAATGATAAAAAACACAACCAAGATGCCTTATTCAATGGGGTGAACGTTTACCAATGGAAGCTAAAAAATGCTGAAAATGTTATTTTATATGAGGATAGCGTAATTTTTGGCATCGCCGATGGCGTTTCTAATAGCCCAAAACCTCAACTCGCTAGCCGATTTTTAATGGAACAATTAAGTCAATGCCAATCGCTTAGTTCAGCTTGGCTAAGGGATATTCAAAATAAGTTAAGTGAACGATATGCACAATCTTATTTTGGAACAAGTAGTACCTTTGTTGGCTGTGAATTATATGCAGATGGAAGTGGTAAAATAGTCAATACAGGCGATAGCCGAGCCTATAAAATCACGATAAATGGCGAGTGGCAACAACTCAGTTTTGATCATACTATTCTTGCTGAAATGCAGGCTCAAGGTTTGGCTGATGAGCAAACGGAATATGCGGCAATGTATCAAGGTTTATCTGATTGTATTAGTGCTAATTTTGATGAGGCAGATTTCCGTATTCATATTGCAACATTTCAACTAGCAAAAGGCGAAAGCATATTACTTTGCTCAGATGGTTTACACAATTACATTACGCCGATACAGGTTAAACAAATTTGGCAAAAATATCCTAATAGCATTGAACGTTTTCAAACTTGCAGAAAAATAGTAAAAAAGTACCGCACTTATGATGATTTTTCTGTCATTTTGTGCGAATTTTTATAATTTAACGACATAATTTGTCGCTTCTCTAGCTAAAATGATAAAAAACAAAGGAGGAAGCGATGAATAACGATCTAAATTATGCGGTTGAACTTATCCGCCAAGCTGATGGCATTCTAATTACTGCAGGGGCTGGAATGTCTGTTGATAGTGGTCTGCCAGATTTTAGAAGTGTTGGAGGATTTTGGAATGCTTACCCCCCCCCCCCCCTTAAAAAATTTAATTTGCAATTTATAGATATTGCAACACCACTTGCCTATGAACAACGTCCTGAACTTGCTAAATGGTTTTTTGCTCATCGCTTAAATCAATATCGTCAAGCCGAACCTCACGAAGGTTATACCATTTTAAAACGCTGGGCAGAAAATAAGCAATATGGTTATTTTGTATTTACCAGTAATGTGGACGGGCATTTTCGTAAAGCAGGGTTTAATGAAAGTCGAATTTACGAGTGCCACGGCACGTTAGATCGCTTGCAATGTATGAATAATTGTCAAAACCAATCTTGGTGGTCTTATGGCTACAAGCCTATTACGGATGACGAACAATGTATGGTCGTGAGTGAAGCACCAACTTGCCCCAATTGCGGAGGCTTAGCACGGCAAAATGTAATGATGTTTAATGACTATACTTATTGTGAAAACTATCAACTTGCTAAACATATACGACTTAATGAATGGCTAGGTAAAGCCCAGCGTCCAATAGTCATTGAAATCGGTGCAGGAAAAGCCGTACCGACAGTTCGCCATTTTTCCGAACGTATCGCCAAGCAGAAAAAAGGTGGTTTAATTCGTATTAACCCGATTGATGCAGGTGTGCCAAAAATGCACTTTTTGAGCTTGAAAATGGGAGGATTAGAGGCGTTGAGAGCGATTGATGAGTTATTGCAAGCAGATTAAATCTGATGAAATTTTGTTACAATATGTTGTATTTCAAATTTTAGAAAGCAGGAAAATAGAATGACTAAAGAAATTGCAAAAATAAAAAAAATTAAAGAAATAGTGAAGGATATGAAATTATCTATTCCAAACTATCAGAGACCCTATAAATGGACGGAAAAAAACATTGTCCAACTGTTAAATGATCTTTATTCTAATTTTGAAGAAGATAAAAAAGTTTATCGAGTTGGAGCGATAGTTATACATGAAGATAAAACTGAAAATAAATCTAATATTGTAGATGGACAACAACGGTTAATTAGTTTGTCATTAATTTTATATTTATTGAATAAAGATAGCTCCTCACCATTATCAGGCTATTCCTTACCATTATCAGGCTATTCCTTACCATTATTAAATGAAAAACTTCCTCATAGCATTAGTGCTGATAACTTAATAAAAAATAAAAATGCAACCGAGCAGTTTATTCAAGATAGAGTAAAAGATAAGAAGGCATTTTCCAACTATATTTTAGATATATGTGAATTGGTTTATATTGAATTAGAAAATATTGATGAAGCATTCCAGTTTTTTGATGCTCAAAATGCAAGAGGTAAATCCCTTGCACCCTATGATTTACTTAAGGCATATCATTTAAGAGAGCTAGATGCAGATAAGCAAACCGTTTATCAATGTGTAGAAAATTGGGAAAAGGCAGTAGATTCAGAGGTTGCTGATTTAGAACACGTTATTAGTAAGACACTGTTTCGATTACGTCGCTGGTATAAGTATCAACAGGCTGAATCTTTTACCAACAAAGAATTAGATACCTTTAAAGGGGCTAATATTGGTGATAATTATCCTTATATTAATCAGCAGTTAGCGAATTTTAATTTATATAAGCTATATCAGGAGTTTCCTACGAAAATAGATCCCCGATTCAGTCAGTTGAATTTTCAATCCACCCAACCTATGATTAATGGCGAATTGTTTTTCAGATATATTGAACATTATAGACAAAACTATATATTTTTATTTGATAAAAAGACTGGATTTTTAAATGATCTTAAAATTTTTAAAGAGAAATTAGATTCTTTGCAAGAAGGTGAACGATTAAACTCTTTGAAAGAATATGGATTATTACATTTTATTAATAGCTATCCTGGTGCTAATCGCGTAGGCGATAGGTATATTAAAAACTTATTTCAATGTCTAGTGATGCTTTACTATGATAAATTTGGTCAAAAGCATCTCGTTAAAGCAATAGAGAAATGTTTTAGATGGTGTTATCGCATTCGTTTAATGCAAGGAAGAGTTTTTTATCGAACAATAGAAAATCAAGTATATAGTGAGAATAGCCTATTTTCTCATCTTATAAGAGTAGATAATCCAAGTGAGTTTTTAGAATTTATTATTGATAAATATGAACAAAAATTTGATTTAAATAATCATACAGGTTTATTCACATTACTTAAATTTGATTTGGGGGAATAAAATGGAAAATAATCAAGTGAAAACATTAACAGTAAGTGAGTTATGCAATGGTGATAAATACATTATTCCAATTTACCAACGTAATTATGCTTGGGGAAGAGATGAAATTGAATTGTTGATTGAAGATATTTCAGAAGCACAATCAAAAAATAAGGAAAATAATTATTATATTGGTAGCTTAGTCGTTGCAAAACGAAAGGATAGTTATGAGGTTATTGATGGGCAGCAACGGCTAACAACATTGAAATTGTTATTAAGTTATTTTAATAATGATCCAAATGTTTTAAATAAGGATTCAAATATTAATTTGAATTTTGAGTATCGTGATGAATCAAATCAAAGCCTAAATAATTTAGGCAAAAATAATGAATATGGAAATAGTATAGAAATAGGGTATAAATTTATCTTAGATATTTTTAGGGCAAAAAATAAGGAAGATAATTTTGAGTTTTTTGATTTTTTACTAGATAAAGTGGTGATTTTAAGAACTGAAGTGCCAGAGGATACAGATCTTAATCACTATTTTGAGATTATGAATAATCGAGGTGAGCAGTTAGAGAAGCATGAAGTATTAAAAGCTAGATTAATGGAGAAACTCCTTAATGAGGATAAAAAACTATTTGCCTTAATTTGGGATGCCTGCTCAGATATGTCTGTATATGCGATTAAACGATTTCCTTATTCAAAGGATAATAATAAAAATATAAGAACTTCAGACGCATTTTTTGGTGAGCTAGTAAATAAAATACCAGAAAGTTTCGATTCAATGAAAAGCACCTTGAATGAAATTCAAAATACTAATGGTGAATCCAATAATGAGAGCGTTTTAAATTTATTGAAAAATACTGACAATAATAAATCTAATCAAGATAAAAGCAATTATGAAGATGGAAATTTTAAATCTATTATTGATTTTCCAAATTTTTTAATGGTTGCATATAGAATCTTTTCTAAAAAAGATATTCCATTAAATGATAAATATCTTCTTAGTGAGTTTAATAACCCTAAAAGATTTTCTTTAATAGACAGCACTCCAGAGAAGATAAAGGAGTTTATAGTTTGCTTACTAAGAATTAGGCTCATCTTTGATAGATATATTATAAAATCAAAAGAGGAAGAAGACCGTTGGATTTTAAATGGTATAAAAAGATATAAAAATGATTCCTTTAATGAAGTGAATACCTTTGGAACTACTTTCGAAGATCCCAATAATGATGGTACAGATGACTTACCTGAGAATCATACTCAAATAGTACAGCTATTGTCAATGTTTCATACTTCATTTAGACAAAAGATCTATAAAAACTGGTTGTTTGATGTTTTAGAAAAACTAAATCAATCTGATGAATTAAAAAATACATATGGTTTAAGTTCTAATAAATATATAGAGATTCTAGAGCAATTGGCTTATGAATATTATAAAGATGATAATAGACAGGAATTATTGAAGAAAGGTGGACTGGCTATACCACATTATATCTTTAACTATGTAGATTATCTGTTATGGAAAGATTGGGATAATCTTGGTAAGGATAATAAATTTTTGAAAAAAAGTGATTTTGTATTTTCATTATCTCGCAACTCTATTGAACATTATTTAGCTCAAAGTAAAAGGGATAGTTTACTTCCTAGGAATGAAACTGAAGAGAATAAAAATCGCCTTTTAAATAGCCTTGGTAATCTATGTCTGATTTCACATTATCAAAATTCATCATTAAATGATGAAGTTCCATCGGAAAAAAGAAAGCGGTATGAAAGTGGAAGTTTAAAATGTATTAGCCCTAAGCAAGCACTAATGCTTTCTTATGATACTTGGGGTAGTGAAGAAATTAAAAAACATAATGAAGATATGGGAAAAATTTTAAATCCTGAAGAAAATAAATAATAGTATTAGCTAAAGTGGAAACCCCTGCGAAATCAGGGGTTCGGATGCAATAAGATGTTGAAATGTTCGAAAATGATAAGTGGATTAAATAATAATATTATAGGTATTTATTATGAATCAGCACCCTATTATTGAATTTTATCAAGGCAAACGAAAAACAAGTCAGTTTAATCTGAGCTTAGAAGAAACGTGGAATCTTGAAAAAATTATATTAAATCAAGGCTATTTTTGGATTGCGTGGTTGTTTCCCGTAGAAAAACCATCAAAATGGAATAATCTCGCACCCGCATTTCAGCCACAGGATACGGCGTTTTTCCGCAATGATCCCAATATTCAAGAGAAGTTTTTCACAACCTTTAAACATATTATCGGTTATTGGGGATTATATTTGGAAAACGGTGAACTCAAAATTAGCGAAGAAGTAAAAAATCGACATTATTGGATTAGGGATATTGGACACGAGGACAAAAAAATCTCTCGTATTATCGTAAGCCTTAATTTATGTGGACAGCCAGAACTTGCAAAACAATTGCAACATATTGCTATTCAATTGGGAATGGAGAAAGGTACACCGAAACCTGAAACAGTTGAAATTTGGAAGCGGTTATTAGATGAATAATCGTTTTTATCTGCTAAATGTAAGTGGTTGCATAACTAAAAATCTCTTTTATCTGGTTTTAGGAAGGTTAAAAGTTGATATATATTTAAAATATAGATGTTTTTTGCGACACTAATTGTCTCACTTATAAATATAATTTTTCGTGTGAAATCACTACAAGGAATGTTTTATGAGTAAATATCAATTAAACCCTGCAACCTTTTCGCTTTATTCTGAAAAAATTATGCTAAAAACGATGTTTGGGTATAAATTCGTTTCAGAATTTTTTCGTAATAATGGTTATGATGATGACGATGTGGCATATGCTCTTGGCTTGCCACAAGAAACGGAAACAGATGTAATTTAGCTAAACGTACAGAACTTCTTGAATTAACTGCTTGTGAAAAAATGATTATGAAATTTGCATTTCATTTACGGACAGAACGAAATTTGCGTGATTTGCTGGAATATCTGTCTAATGTCGATTTAAGCTAGGCTGCGTCAATTTTAGCAAACTTGATCAATCATTCTCAGAAAGAGGTAACATTGGCACTCACAAAGCGAAGCAAATTAATGAGTTATGGTTTGATTGGATCCCATCGTTATTCTGAGCAACTTCACGATTACTTAGGTTGGAGAGAGGCTTTAGATTTTGGCGATTTGTCATTTTACCCATTATTGAAGAATTCTTAATCAAGCGAATGACCTTGCCACATTACCTTCTACATTAAAACTTAGCCATTATGATTATATCACTAAAAATAGTGAAATGATGCTAAATTACCTTGAATTTGCCATAAAACGCAAGAAAAGAGGGGTAAATATGTTGCTTTATGGTGTGCCAGGAACGGGTAAAACCGAATTTGCAGTGCTATTAGCTGAAACATTAAATCTACCCGCTTATACAATGGTAAGCTAAGATGAAGATAGTGGTATGTTAAGTGGTAAAACACGTTTAGAAAACTGCCGTTTAGCACAAAAATTGCTGGCAGGAAAAAAAGCCATTATTATTTTTGATGAAGTGGAAGATGTTTTCTCAAGCTCCTTAATTGACCATTCTGTTGCTCAAGAATATAAAGCCTGGGTCAATGACTTTTTAGAAAATAATACCATTCCAATGATTTGGATATCTAACTCAGTGACTTGCATTGATAATGCCTATTTACGCCGTTTTGATATAGTGTATTGGAATACCGATGTTACCGAGTAAACATAAAGAATAACTGATTACATAGCTAGTAGGAGATAAACGTTCTGCTGATTATATTCAATATTTTGCTCAAAATTCTGATTTATCACCTGCTGTATAAACCGTACTTTAAATATAATCAATGTGTTGCTACAGAGAATGCGGCAGATTTTGCAGATAAAGCATTAACAATGTTTAATCAAATGCTCGCTTGGCAAGGCTTATCTCAATAGGCGAAAGAGAATAATATGGTGTTGATTTTTGACGAAATCGAAACTTTTTATTTACTCAAAAAAGCGGATAATATAGTTGAGAACATAGCCAAGTAAATGAAATGCTGACTCAAATTAAAAAATTTGAAGGTTTACTCATTGTTTCAACGAATTTAATAGATAATCTCGATCTTGCTGCTTTATGCCGTTTTGACTTTAAATTACATTTTGAATATTTAGAGCCAGAACAACGAAAAGATGTAGCTATCAGTCAAGCAAAGAAACTAGGCTTAACAAGTTTAAATAAGGGGCTGACGTAGATTAGCTAGTATGCTAACCTACAAAAATGAAGATAACTCATTGTAAATTAAAGAAATCTATACAGAAAAAGCTTCTTGAGTTTTTTGTGTTAGAAGTAGCAGCTCGTTCAGCAGCATTGTTTTATAGAAAAGTTAGAAAAGCAATCCGCTACCATTTGGCAAGCTAACGAAATCTTTGATGGAGAAATAGAACTAGATGAGAGCTATTTTGGTGGAAAACGTAAAGGCAAAAAACTATTTCTTTCCGTAAACACCGCAGGCGATGAAAGCATTTATCAACCAAATGGCTATACTAAACGTACCATTGATGAATTTCTTTTTCCTTATGATGTAATGGTCTATTCAGCTCAAATGGTAAAATTGCCCAACGTATGCACTTATGGTATAGGCTATCTTGCTCACACAGGACAAGAAATAGAAAAAGTTGATGCTCGAACGTCAGAACACGTTGAACGTGTATTAGCCATATTAAAGTAACCACAGCCCGTTGTATTTAATTAATAAAGGGGATTTTCCCCTATTTTAATGACACCAACATCAGCGAATTTACTATTTGGTCGGCTACATAGCCTCGGTAAGCAATCGTTTTAGCTTAATCAGGTGAGTGCGTTCACCTAATTTTTTCAGACGGCATTAAATAAAGTGCGGTCAGAAAAATACGCGTTTTTTAATAAAGATATTTCGTTCAATATGAATGACTTTGCATACAAATTCGCTGAAAAAACAAGTCTATAATAGCAAATGCAAAAAGGCTATAATACCGCTTTTCAGAAAATATAAGAGGTAAAAAATGGCGTGGTTATGGCTGGCTTTGGCGATTGTGTCGGAAGTGTTTGGTTCAACAATGTTGAAATTAAGCGAGGGCTTTAGCAAATTATTGCCCTCAGCTGGCGTGGTGGTCGGCTTTGGCTTGGCGTTTTATTTTCTCAGCCTCGCCCTCAAAACCTTGCCACTTGGCACAGCTTATGCGGTATGGGCAGGCGTGGGCTTGGTGCTGACCGCCATCGTGAGTATGCTGTTTTTCGGCACAAAAGCAGACGCAATGGGGCTGCTCGGCATTGCGTTTATTCTCGTGGGCGTGGTGATTTTGAACGCATTTTCACACATGGCAGCCCACTAAATCGCTCAATCCCCACAGCAAAGTAATGCCGTATGATGTTGAAAGTAAACAACAATCCTACGGCGTTACATATTGATAGTTATTAAACAAAACACCCACAACCACAACAAATATAGGAACAACAATGAAAAAAATCCTAACCACCCTCGCCCTTGCCGACAGCCTCAATGTGCAGGCAGCCCCCGTGATGAACTTCTTTGAACTGGGTATCGCACAAGGGTAGCACGCCGAATTTAACCAAGTGGGCAAGCACAATATCGACACCTCCATTGCCAACGAAAAAGGCACACTGGCGATGTATGCCGTGCAGCCCAGCGAATAAACCTAGTAACGATACACTCTACAAATGCTTGATGATGCAATATAAATTAAAGTGATTTTCATAAAAATATTTGAATGATGATAATATCCTTGATATTGCTTGTTACCTTTATCCAAAATATTAAACTCCCATAAGTTGTAGTTCAATTTATGGGAGTTTATTTTGAAGATAAGTAATTAATCAGTAATAAATTATGTCTTACTTTTTCTTGAAATAATTTGACTTAGTACTACTAAGGTCAAAGATACGATAATCATAATGGTCGCCAATGCGTTCACTTCCGGAGTGACACCGGTTTTAACCAATGAGAAAATGCGTAACGGCAGCACTTCATAGCTAACGCCTGTGACGAAAGATGAAACCACAACATCGTCAAGTGAAATGGTAAAACTGAGCAACCAACTTGAAACGATCGCAGGCAACGCTAAAGGCACAATAATTTTACGCAAAATGGTCATTTCACTTGCGCCTAAATCACGTGCCGCTTCCAGCATTTTTATATCAAACCCTTTTAAACGGGAGAAAACGGCAACCACCACGTAAGGTAGGCAGAAAGTGATATGGGCAAATAATAATGACCAAAATCCTAACGAAATACCGACCAGCATAAAGAGGGCTAAAAGTGACACTGCCATAACAATATCTGGTGACATCATAACAATGAACAACATCCCACCGACAAATTTTTTACCTTTGAATTGGTAGCGATAAAGTGCAATTGCGGTTAATAAACCTACCAATGTTGCACCGGTCGCAGCGAAAAAGGCGATGGTGACTGAGTGGAATGCTGCATCCAATAGAGTATTATTATTGGCTAAACGTTCATACCAATTTAAACTGAAACCTTTCCAAGTTAGGCCATAACGATCTAAATTGAAGGAATTGACCACTAAAATAATGATTGGAATATACAAATAAGCATAAACCAAAAATAAGAAAATATTCCGCAATGAACGTTTCATTATTCCAACTCCGATTTCTTGTTAAATAATTTACCTGCACGGTAATAGACGAACAATAACAATGCCATAAGAATGGTTAATGCAATACTGATTGATGAACCGAACGGCCAGTTACGTGAGATTAAGAATTCGCTCTTAATGACATTACCGACAAGCAACACTTTCGCACCACCGAGAAGGTCGGCAACATAGAACATTCCCATCGCCGGTAACAGCACTAACAGACAACCGGCAATAATGCCCGGCATTGTTAACGGTAGGATGATTTTAATAAAACGTTGGAATGCGTTGGCACCTAAATCTTTTGCCGCTTCCAGTAAACGATAATCCAACTTCTCAATAGAGGAGTACAAAGGCAGAATCATAAACGGCAATAAAATATAGACCAAACCGATAATAACGGCGACTTCCGTATTTAAAATACGGATTGGGGTATCAATAATACCGAGCCAAAGCAGTGTATTATTTAAAACCCCTTTAACGCCAAGGAAAATTTTCATCCCATAAATACGGATGAGTGAGTTTGTCCAGAAGGGCAAAATCACTAAAAACAGCATAATCGGACGAAATACCGGCTTCATTTTGGCAATCATAAAGGCAAAAGGATAGCCGATTAATAAACAAATGATAGTGGCAACACCGGACATATAGAGCGAGTTCCACAACACCTGCGCATAGAGCGGTTCAATTAAGCGTTTATAACTGTCTAAAGAAAAGGTAAATTCAACCAAATTACTGCTGTCACGAGTTAAAAAACTTGTGATCAACACCAACAGATTCGGTATTAATACAAAAAAGATTAGCCACGCAAAGATAATAGTGACAGTAAAAGTTTGAAATTTACGCGTTGTCATCTTCATCATCAAGTACCACTTCCCAGCTTTCAACCCAAGTTATAGCGACTTTCTGATTGAGAGAATGATCGACATCCGGATCATCTTCATTGAAAAATTCGCTGACCAATACACGATTACCGCCTTCAAGTTCAACGGTTGACTCTAACGTCATCCCTTTATAGTTACGTTCGCGTACATAACCGATTAACCCTTCGTGCGATTGCTTATCGTGTACCTCTTCGATGCGAATATCTTCCGGACGAAGCAATACTTTTAATTTTTGTCCGACTGAAACGGGGCGAGTAACATAAATTTCACAGATACGGCCTTCAACGTTGGCTTGTACTCGTTTTTCATCAATGCGTTGCAGTACGGTGGCATCAAAAATATTGATTTCACCAATAAATTTTGCCACAAATAAATTTTTCGGCTCTTCGTAAATTTCTCGTGGTGTGCCGTCTTGCTCGATATTACCTTGACGTAACACGATGATACGATCCGACATTGTTAATGCTTCTTCCTGATCGTGTGTAACGAAAATAAAGGTAATGCCAAGTTTACGTTGTAGCGCTTTTAATTCATTCTGCATTTGTTGACGCAGTTTGTAATCCAAAGCAGAAAGTGACTCATCCAACAATAATACTTTCGGTTTATTTACTACCGCACGTGCGATCGCAACACGTTGTTGTTGACCACCGGAGAGTTGAGCTGGTTTACGATCGGCAAAATCAGCTAATTGCACCATTTTTAGTGCTTCAAGAACACGTGGTTTAATTTCTTCGTTTGGCACTTTTTGCATACGTAGGCCAAACGCCACATTTTCAAAAATTGTCATATGTGGAAATAATGCGTAGCTTTGGAATACGGTATTGATGTTGCGCTGCTCCGCAGGAATATCGGTAATGTCTTTACCATCAAGGATTATGCGACCGCTATTCGCCTCTTCGAAACCGGCAATTAAACGTAAAATTGTGGTTTTACCACAACCGGAAGGACCTAAAATTGTTAGGAATTCACCATTATTGATGGTGAGGTTAATATCTTTAATGATTGTTTTACCATCATAGGATTTAGTGAGTGATTGAAGCTCAATAATCGGCTTTTGTTGTTGAACTGAATTTTCCACTATCTTTGTTTTTCCTCCTAAGTCAAAAAACTATTCAATACCCACGAGAATTACATCTATAAGAAATTGGCAATGATATAGTGATCAACTCATAATTGAAAGCCTATAAGCTAAAAATTTTTAAAAAATTAAAAGTTTTCCTGTAAATAGATTGATTAATTCGTAAATGTTGTTGATTTACATCATATGGCGAAGCTACGGATGTGATAGCATTTTACGCCTGAATTTTCGATGATTTTTTAGAAATACGGGGGCTAAGATGTACTCAGAAGAAAAATTACGCCAAGGATTGTTGGATCGCTTTTTGCATTATGTCAGTTTTGATACCCAATCCAAAGAGGGAGTTAAACATTCACCGAGCAGTCGAGGACAATGGTTGCTGGCTCAATACTTAATGGAAGAGTTGAAAGGTTTGGGCTTGGCTCAAGTGGAAATGTCACCTGCCGGCATCGTTACTGCATTGTTGCCTTCCAATATTCCGAATAATCGTACCACGATCGGTTTTATTTCCCATTTGGATACTTATCCCGGCACTAAAGGCAAAGATATTAAACCGGAAGTGATTAATGAATATCGGGGCGGTGATATTGCATTAGGTTTGGGTGAAGAATTTATCAGCCCGGTACATTTTCCTTTTTTGCAAAAATTAGTAGGGCATACTTTAATTGTTACTGATGGTACAACTTTATTGGGTGCGGATAATAAAGCCGGAATTGCGGAAATTATGACGGCGTTATCGATGATCATCAGCTATCGTTTGCCTAGAGTTAATATTCGGGTTGCTTTCACACCCGATGAAGAAATTGGTGTTGGGATGCAGCACTTTCCTATTTCACGTTTTGACTGTGATTGGGCTTATACGGTTGATGGTGGCGGAATAGGTGAGTTGGAATATGAGAATTTTAATGCAGCAACAGCAATCATCAGCATAAAAGGTGAGTCAATACATTTAGGTTCTGCCAAAGATAAATTAATTAATGCGCTATCATTGGCATGTCGTTTTCACCAACAGTTACCTGAGAACGAAGTGCCGGAAAAAACTGATGGGCGACAAGGGTTCTTCCATTTGGATACGATTAATGGCGATATTGAATATTGTGAGATGAAATATTTAATTCGTGATTTTAGCGCACAAGGTTTTGCGGAACGTAAGCGGTTATTGCAAAAACAGGTTCAACATTTTATTGAGCAGTATCAGTTGTCTGATCGAATGCAGATTGAGATTACTGATAGTTACCATAATATGCAGAGTATGGTGGCGAAAGTGCCACAAAGTGTTGAGATGGCTGACACCGCAATGAGAAATTGTGGCATTACACCGAAACATAAAGTGATTCGTGGCGGTACGGATGGTGCCTGGTTGTCTGAAAACGGCATTGCTTGCCCGAATTTGTTTACCGGAGGATATAATTTTCATAGCAAACACGAGTTGGCAAGTTTAAATGAAATGCTGCAGGCAACGAAAGTAATTATCGAAATTGCCAAACTGGCGAAAAAATAACGATAAATCCACAGTGGATTTAGGATCTGCATCTTAAAAAGCTGGCACTGACAGCCAACTGATTAAGGTGCAGATTTTTTTGTATAGATCGGAAGCGTTGTGAGCATTAATCCGACAGTTTTAGGCTATATTCATATAAATTTTGCAATAACAGCAGCTTGCTTTCATCATTGGCATATTGTGCGGAAAGCATTTCAAATTCAGCAATAAATTCGGCACTGCTTGCATCCAATTTAGCGTGACAATATTTTTGCCATTTGATCTGTTCGGCACGAGATAAGGTCTTATAGAAATGTCTGGCGCGATAGCGGAATAACAATTCAGGAATGCGTTTATCTTGAAAGGTTAAACTGTGATTTGCCAGCTGTTCCGGCGATAATGTGCGTAAAATAGCCAAATTATTTTTATCTGAATATGAGAAAAAACCTTTGTACAGTGCGGTTTCCACATCATCATAATCATTGTCGTACTCTTCTAAAAATATTTGATGAACTTTTTCGCGGATTTCCGGCATTGCTTGCAGTTTAGCCAGATTAGTTAAACATTGTTGTCGATCGATACCTACCCGTTCAGCATCTTGCGGACGCAATGTTTTTGCCGGCGCTAAGATTGGACATTTATTGCAATGCACTAATTTTAATGGCACTGATTTTTTGCCTTGTAATTCCAACTCTGCTTTTTTGGTATAAAGATTCTGCTTTAATTCTTCAACGCTCAAGGTAAGCAGATCATCAATATCCGCTGCCAAATCACAAAAAATCACCGCATTTTTATTGGTCGGGTGTGGAGCCAATGGCACCATCCAGCTGATATTACTACGATAATTGCCCAACATTCCGGAAACGTGAACTAAAGGCGTCATATTGACATAATCGATGAGTTCCTCGATTTCCTTTTTTGATCTATGGGTAAAAAAGTAATCAAACAGTTTTGGTTGTTGCTGCTTAATCAGTTTTGCCATTTCAATGGTGGCATAAACATCGGACATTGCATCGTGGGCGTGACTATGTTCTATATTGTTGGCTTTCGTTAATAATTCCAAGCGGAAACTCGGCATTCCTTCATCATCATAGACCCAATTAATGCCTTCAGGGCGAAGTGCATAGGTGGCACGAATTACGTCTAGCAAATCCCAACGAGAATTGCCTTGACTATAACTATATGCATAAGGATCAATGAAATTACGGTAAAAAGTGTAACGCGTCATTTCATCATCGAAACGAATATTGTTGTATCCCATAATGCAGGTGTTCGGCTGACTAAACTCTTCTAAAATTTTAGCAGCGAATTCAGGTTCGCTAATGCCTTGTTGATTACAGAGTTGCGGTGTAATGCCGGTGAGTGCTACTGCCGCCGGGTGCGGCAGATAATCGTTGGTCTGTTTGCAATATAAAACAATCGGTTCGCCGATAATATTGAAATCTTTATCGGTGCGAATGCCGGCAAATTGCGCCGGTCGATCTCTGGCAGGGTCTACGCCGAAACTTTCATAGTCATAAATAAAAAAGGAAAAATCGTTCATATTATGAATTAGTTACTAAAATGGATGTAATAGTTGATGATTATAGTGAATCATTTCCTTTCAGAAAACCCGAAATTAAGAGACTAATTAATAGTGATTAGTCTCTTTTTGAACAAATTTGCTAAATTTATGTGATCTTCCGCTAATTTTGAAGATTATGTATTTGATTTATGAATAAAGTTGGATAAATATGTAATCAGTACAGGGCGATCCTGCCGTTGTATATTTTAATTAAGTCAAAATCCATTATTCGAGGTTATTATGGAAATCGGTGTAGTTAAGTGGTTTAACAATGCAAAGGGGTTCGGTTTTATTTCTGTTGAAGGTCACGAGGGTGATATTTTTGCTCACTATTCTGTGATAGAAATGGACGGATATCGTTCGTTAAAAGCTGGGCAAAAAGTACAGTTTGAAGCGGTTCACGGTGATAAAGGTTCACACGCAACAAAAATTGTACCAATTGTTGAATAAACATATTTATCTAGTCGTACAATAAAAAAGATACACTGATAAATCCACAGTGTATCTTTTTGTTTATTTGATTTTAATGTACATCACTATTTTTTCATATAGTAACCAGCCATTGCTTGATATACCGCAGTTTCATTTTGAATTAACTGATATTTTTGATTCAAAATAGAAATTTGCGAGGATTTTTCGGTATTGGCTGCAGTTAGCCAATCTTTCAACTCGGAAACGCCGGCATTGTAGCGATCACGGTAATATTGGCTGATACGTTTATCGTAGTTATATTTATCCTGTAAGTTGTTATAACTACGTTGGGATTGTTGGTATGTAAAATATAGTGCATCAATCTCATTCAGTGCGTTGGTGATACTTTGTTCAAAGCCTAAACGTGCTACTTCATAATTTGCTTCTGAAATTTTGACGTTCCATTTTACGGTTTGCCAAGAGAGGAACGGCAGTGTGATGCCTAATGTACCGACACCATATTGAGTATCAGTAGCATTGCTGACTTTATTGCCTTGCACTTGTAATGAACCAGCAAGTGAAATTTGTGGGAACCAGCTTTTTTGCATTGCTTTAGCATCTTTAAATGCGCTTTGTAAACGATATTCTGCTGCACGTACATCCGGACGGTTAGCAATGACAGAAACAGGCACATTTAGATTTACGCCCGGCAATTTCACTGAAAGCAGATCTGGCAACTGAATATGTAATGGATCGGTTGGTTTTAAGTTGAGCAGATTATGCATTGTTTGCTGTGCAGTTTTTTGTTGGGCTTGTAGTTCTAATAAAGTGTTGCGAGCCATCAACACTGCTTGTTTGGCTTGTGCACTGCTTAAGCCGTCAATAACACCATAACGCTGTTTATTCTGTACTACATTATCAATTTCGTTGTAATAACGTACAGAATCTTCTGTTGCTTTAATTGCATCATTTAAATACGCCAAACTGTAATAGGTGTTAATCACACTATTAATTAAAGCAAGACGAGCGGCAGCAAGATCTTCAACGGTTGCTTTATGTTCCCATTCCGCAGCATCGGCGGAATCAGCCAATTTACGCCATAGATCAAGCGTATAGCTAATATTTAAATTGCCAGTATGAGTAATAACGGAATTTCCTCCGCTTTTAATATCTTTTCTTGCTTGAGATTCACTACCGCCGCTGAATGTTGGCACTAGATCAGCGCCAAGTAAATTGGCTTTATAAAGAGCAATATTAACGGCAATGGCACTTTTTGCTAAATCCAAATTATTTTTTAATGCAGTATCAACTAATTGATTCAGTTGCGGATCATTGTATAGTTTCCACCACTCTTCATTCACGTTAAATTGTGAGGTTGCATCAATATATTGTTGGAAATTTTGTTCACTGGCTTTCAAAGAATCATCTAAATTGGCACAGCCGACCAATGCGGTTGAAAGCAGTAGTGCAATAGTGATTTTATTAAATGTTTTCATAGTTATCCTTATGTCTAAAACGTTGTAAAAAATTATAGCAATTCATAGCATTTTCGACCAGTAATCACCTCTGAAATTATCTCAAGCTATAAGCGATTTAGTCTTGAGATAATGCTGTAATTGGGTTTAATTTTGCAGCATTTTTTGCTGGTATATAACCGAATATGATACCGATTAATGTTGAACAAAGGACTGCTACAACAATCGAAAAAGTGGAAAAAAGCATCGTAAACTCGCTCATAAAACGATTAAATAAAAAGCCGATTAAACCGGATAAAATAATCCCGATAATCCCACCGACCAAACAGACTAAAACGGCTTCGATTAAAAATTGTTGTAGGATATTCTGTTGTTTGGCGCCGATTGCCATTCTGACGCCAATCTCTTTCGTGCGTTCGGTAACAGAAACCAACATAATATTCATCACACCGATGCCACCGACAATTAATGAAATCAACGCAATTGAGGAGATTAACAATTTCATTGTATTGGTGGTGCTTTCAATGGTCTGTTTGATGGAGTCGGTATTTAAAATAAAAAAGTCTTTTTTACCGTGACGACTTAACAACAGTGCCGTGACATTTTTTTCTGCTGCGGCAGTGCTGATGCCTTGATTGACTTTGACTGTAATGGAGCTAATTTTTTTCTCACCTGAAATTTTGTTCATTGCAGTAGTATAAGGAATCCAAATATTTAGACTTTCTCGATTAACGCCCATCACATTTTGAATATCGACAATGCCAATCACTTTTAACGGTTTTTTATTGATCATAATAATTTGCCCGAGCGGATTGCGATCCTGAAAAATGCGTTTTTGCGTATTTTGATCAATCACAGCTACGGATTGATTTTGTTTGACTTGTTCAGCATTGAAAAGATACCCTGTAATGGTCTGTATTCCTTTAACATTAAAATATTGTTCGCTGACACCACGCACTTGAGCGGTAAAAGCATTGTTTCGATAAGTGAGTGTACCACTAACAGAACTGTTTGGCGTAACGCTTTCAATATAAGGTTGACGCATCAGAGCTTCACTGTCATTGACGGTAAGATTCTGCATACTTTCCGCTCTCCGATCACCAAAACCGGTGCCGTTATAAATATCCATTGTATTGGTACCGAGCGAGTTGATATTTTGCAATACTTTTTGTTGTGAGCCGTTACCGAGTGCAACTACACAGACAACAGAAGTAATACCGATGATAATGCCCAACATAGTGAGCAGTGAACGTAGTTTATGTGCAACAATCGCATTGATTGACATATTTAATGCTTCAAAAAATTGATCGCGATAAAATTGCCAACCTCGATTTGTGGTAGTTTGCGTAATTTCACGCACAGTGATTTGCAACGATTGGCGATGATCCTGAATAATTTCGCCATCTTTAATTTCAATAATACGATTAGCAAATTGGGCAATATGTTTATCGTGCGTGACCAAAATAATGGTGTGTCCTTCTTGATGCAGTTGTTGCAGAATCTGCATCACCGTTTCGCCGCTTTTTGAGTCCAAGGCGCCGGTCGGTTCGTCAGCCAAAATAATATCGCCGCCGTTCATTAATGCTCTGGCAATACTGACACGTTGTTGCTGTCCGCCGGAAAGCTGGTTGGGTTTATTATCAATTTTATTGCCTAATCCTAATTTTTCTAATAGCTGTGCGGCACGTTGTAAGCGCTGCGCTTTTGCCATCCCTGTATATACCGCAGGCAGCGCCACATTCTCCTGTGCGCTCAAGGTGGAGAGCAGATTGTAACGCTGAAAAATGAAGCCGAAACGTTGCTGACGTAATTCAGAGAGTTGGTCTGTTGACAATTTTGCTGTTTCTTTTCCGGTGATTTGATAAGAACCGCTGGTGGCAGTATCTAAACAGCCGATAATGTTCATTAATGTGGATTTTCCTGAACCGGAAGCACCAATGATAGCAATAAAATCGCCTTGTTCAATTTCAAGATTGATATTTTTCAAAATATGAACTCGGTTTTCACCTTCGCCGAAGAATTTATTGAGGTTTTTAATTTCAATAATGTGTTGCATAAAAACCTCTACATCATTCGTGGTGTTCTTACTTTGACGCTAGCTGCTTCATTAGCAGAGGACTGTGAAATAATAACCTTGTCGCCCTCATTCAATCCGGAGAGAATTTCTGTATTAATTTCATCGTGCAGACCAATTTGGACAATTTTTTCTATGACATTATCGCCATCTAAAATTTGCACACTGCTTTGACCATTTTTTCTTTGAATAGCCAAGGTTGGCACGACTAAAACGTGCTGTTTTTGTGCAGTGATAATAGTATTTTGTGTAGTCATTCCAATTTGTAGTTTATGTTCAGGATTAGGCACTAACATATTGGCATAGTAATAGATAGCGTTAGTATCGCTGACAGATTCGCTATATTCATTATCAGTTAGCGTAGTCATCGCCGGATCAACGGAATCTATTTTTGCCTGATAAATTTCATCAGGCTCAGCAAGCGTGGTAAATTGCACCTTCATACCAGGTTTAATTTTAGTAATATCTCCTTCTGAAATTTCAGGTTTAATCAACATTGTATCTAGATCCGCAACCTGAATAATGGTCGGAGTAGTTTGATTAGCATTAACGGTTTGCCCGACAGAAACTGGAATAGATATAACAATGCCATCAATTGGAGAAGTGATCTTAGTGTAATTCAGATTGGTTGTTGCTGTATTAACTTCAATTTCTGATTGTTTAATTTGCGCCTGAATCTGTTCAACATTCGCTTTCGCACTATCTAAATTATTTTGTGCGTTTTCATAATCATCTAGAGAACTGGCTTTACGTTTATAAAGTTTAACAATCCTTTGAAAATTGGAATTAGCAACTCGATAAGCTGTCTGTGCCGCCACTAATTGTGCCTTATAAGCCGCTAATTGAGCTTGCGCACTGTTTAGTGTGTTTTCCTGTGTAATTGAATCCAGTTCGGCGATTAATTCACCTTTTTTCACTTTTTGCCCAAGTTTAACTAAAATCTTTTCCACTTTGCCGGACACGCGCGCACCCACTTCCACCCGATTGGAACTGCGAACAGTCCCTGTTGCTACAACGGTTTGTTGAATATCGCTGTATTTAGCTGTTTCTGTCAGATAGGTTGTCTTTGGTTGAGATTGCAGATTGAAATAATAGAGCGCTGCTAAAATAATCAGTGCAACGGTAATGCCTAAAATACGCTTTTTCGTAAACGTCATATATTTGATCCTTTAAACAAACAAGGATTTTCTATCACTAAATGAACATTCATTCATTTTATAGAAAGATAATCCGCTAAACAAATATTATTTTTTACTTGTTGTAATGCCTTTTCGCTTAAAAAGACAAGGGGGAAAAATAATTCACTTTGCTGAATCGGGCGTAAATATAGAAATGAAAAGTTAGCTTAAAATTAGTGTATTCACCGCTTCAATTTGGTGTTATGCGTTAAAGCGTGTAAAATGCAAAGATTATTTTGCAGAACATTCAACCTGAGGAAATTATGAGTCATTCAGAAACGACAGAGATAAAACCAACCAATTTTATTCGTCACATTATTGATGAAGATTTAGCGCAAGGAAAACATCAATCCGTTCATACCCGTTTCCCACCGGAACCGAATGGTTATTTGCACATCGGGCACGCAAAATCAATCTGCCTTAATTTTGGCATTGCAGAAGATTATCACGGTCTTTGTAACTTACGTTTCGATGATACCAATCCCGTGAAAGAAGACGTGAGCTATGTTGATTCAATTAAACGTGATGTTGAATGGCTTGGTTTTAAATGGGAGGGTAAACCACGCTATGCGTCTGATTATTTTGATCAGCTTTATGGTTATGCGATTGAGTTGATTAAAAAAGGCTTGGCATATGTGGATGAGCTTACACCGGAACAAATGCGTGAATATCGCGGCACTCTGACCGAGCCGGGTAAAAACAGCCCTTATCGCGATCGTTCCGTAGAAGAAAATTTAGCATTATTTGAAAAGATGAAAAATGGTGAATTTGCGGAAGGAACAGCTTCGCTACGTGCGAAAATTGATATGGCTTCGCCATTTATGGTAATGCGTGATCCGGTTTTATATCGTATTAAATTTGCCCACCACCATCAAACCGGTGATAAATGGTGCATTTATCCGATGTATGATTTTACCCATTGCATTTCCGATGCGATTGAACGTATCACTCATTCACTTTGTACCTTGGAATTCCAAGATAATCGCCGTTTATATGATTGGGTGTTGGAAAATATTTCGATTGAGCGTCCATTGCCGCATCAGTATGAATTTTCGCGTTTAAATTTAGAAGGCACATTGACCTCAAAACGTAAACTGTTGCAGTTGGTTAATGAAGAAATTGTTGACGGTTGGAATGATCCGCGTATGCCAACAATTTCCGGTTTACGTCGTCGTGGCTATACCCCAGAGTCTATTCGTGAATTTTGCCGCCGTATTGGTGTGACTAAACAAGATAATGTGGTTGAATACAGTGCATTAGAGGCTTGTATTCGTGAAGATCTTAATGTGAATGCTCCTCGTGCGATGGCGGTGATTAATCCGTTACGTGTGGTGATTGAAAATTTTGAGGGCGAAGAGTTATTAACTGTGCCGAATCATCCGAATCGTGAGGAGCTAGGCACAAGAACGATTGCGCTGACTAAAGAAATTTATATCGATCAGGCAGATTTCAGAGAAGAGGCCAATAAACAGTATAAACGCCTTGTATTAGGGAAAGAGGTGCGTTTGCGCAATGCTTATGTGATTAAAGCGGAACGAGTAGAAAAAGATGAGGAAGGTAATATCGTTACTGTTTATTGTAGTTATGATCCTGAAACATTGGGTAAAAATCCGGAAGGGCGTAAAGTTAAGGGCGTGATCCATTGGGTTTCCGCTACAAAAAATCATCCGGCGGAATTTCGCTTGTATGATCGTTTGTTTACTATTTCTAATCCGAGTGCAGCAGAGGATATTTATCAAGTCTTTAACCCTAATTCATTGGTCGTAAAACACGGTTTTGTAGAGCAGAATTTAATAGCTGCTGAACCAGAAAAAGCCTATCAATTTGAGCGGGAAGGCTATTTCTGTGCGGACAGCAAAGATAGCCATAAAGAACATTTAGTCTTCAATTTGACTGTGTCTTTAAAAGAGAGTGTGATTATTTAAAACTCATTCTGTCATAACTAATAAGAAAAGGAAGGGGTAACATTGTTACCCCCTTCTTAATTATGCTACTAAACTGGGTCTAATGCCCAATGTGTGGCAAATAGCATAAGTTAATTCCGAACGATTTAATGTATAAAAATGGAAATCTTTCACGCCTTCTTTAGACAGAATTTTTACCATATCAATGGCAATGCTGGCACCGATTAAATTGCGCGTCGTTTGGTCTTTTTCTAAACCGTCATAAAGTTTAAACATCCAGCTTGGAATTTTAACGTTGGTGACTTTTGCCATTTTTTGTAATTGTACGAAATTAGAAACTGGCAAAATTCCCGGTACAATTTCCACATCTATGCCAACAGTAACACAACGGTCACGAAAACGAAGATAACTGTCAATATCGAAAAAAAATTGTGTAATCGCACGACTGGCACCGGCTTCCACTTTCTGTTTCAAAAAAATCAGATCCGCTTGCGCCGATTTAGCTTCCGGATGCACTTCCGGATAGGCAGCGACTGAAATATCAAAATCAGCCACTTCTTTGAGTAGTTTAACTAAATCTTTGGCATAAAATGGTTTTTTATCGTATCCGGGTGGCTCGTCACCACGTAATGCCACAATATTGCGAATACCGCTATCCCAATAATCTTTGGCTATCGCTTTTAGCTGCTCCGGAGAGGCATCAATACCGGTTAGGTGTGGGGCGGCTTCAATGCCTGTTTGTTGTTTAATGGCTTTAACTACGCTATGTGTGCGTTCCCGTTCTCCGGAATTTGCACCGTAAGTGACAGAAACGAATTTAGGTTTTAAGGATTTTAAGCGTTGGATTGAATCCCATAATAAGGTTTCCATTTTTTCATTTTTGGGCGGGAAAAACTCAAAAGAAACATTAATATCACCATTTAAATCTGCAATACTTCTATTTAAAACATCAATCTCTTTGGCATAGCTCATAATTTGTACTCCTTTTCTTGTTTAGCCGTCTAGACGTTAAAATAGAAAGATTTTATTTTTGAGTCAATCTCATAATTTTCAGAATAAATATGAATTAAATTCATATTAAAAAGAAAAATATAAGAAAGGAGGAGCATAGAAAACAGAGATATTGATGAATAAATAGAGAAAATCAAGTATGATAAACCGCTTTTAACAGCGTCCGAAAATGAAAAAAGGAGCAAATATGTGGACGGATATTTTAACGAATTATAGTGTGTTCATTTTAGAATTGATTACTTTGGTGGCAGTGATTGCCGTTGTTTTTGGCATTATTGTTACAATGAAACAGAAAAACCATAGTAAAGGAGAATTGCAGATCACGCATTTAAACGAACAATACCAACAGCAACAGCAGTTGTTAAAAGAATGTAGATTGCAAGAACAGCAGATAAAACAGTTAGCAAAAAATCGTAAAAAACAGGACAAAGTAAAAGCGAAACAGGCGAAAAAAATAGCAAAAGAAGCTGAGAAAAATAGTAGTGAACAGGATGAACAACAATGGTTGCAACAGCAGAAATCTTGTATTTATGTTGTTGATTTTAAAGGGGATATTCAGGCTAATGCTGCTAATTCATTGAGAGAGGAGATTAATGCAGTGTTAGCTGTTGCTAGACCTGAAAAAGATGAAGTGTTATTACGTTTGGAAAGCCCCGGTGGAGTTGTTCACGGTTACGGCTTTGCGGCTTCACAATTACAGCGATTACGTAATAAAAATATCCCTTTAACTATTGCTGTGGATAAAGTTGCTGCTAGTGGCGGTTATATGATGGCGTGTGTGGCGGATAAAATTGTAGCGGCACCTTTTGCAATTATTGGTTCTATTGGGGTTGTTGCTCAAGTACCAAATATTCATCGTTTATTGAAAAAACACGATGTTGATGTTGATGTGATGACAGCGGGAGAATATAAACGAACTGTTACGATATTGGGTGAGAATACTGAAAAAGGAAAGCAGAAATTCCAGCAAGAGTTACAGGAAACTCACGATTTATTTAAACAATTTGTTGTGCAACATCGCCCTCAAGTGGAAATTGATAAGGTGGCGACCGGTGAGCATTGGTTCGGGCAACAGGCATTGGATTTGGCATTAATTGATGAAGTAAAAACTAGTGATGATCTCATTTTGGCAGCAATCGAAGAAAAAGATGTGTTAGCAATTAAATATAGTACAAAAAAATCGCTAGTACAAAAATTAGGTAAGCAAGCAGAAGAAAGTATTGCCCATATTGTGGCGAAACTGTTACATCAAGGAAAAAATCTCTTTTTTTAAAGCAGGAAAAATGATGTTGGATATGCTTAATTTAACACACGAACAACAGCAACAGGCGGTTGAAAAAATTCAGCAATTAATGCAACAAGGTGTAAATAGCGGTGAAGCTATCCGTTTGGTAGCAGAGCAATTGCGACAACAGGCAAAGCGACAGGAACAGCAAGATGTTTGAGGTCATTTTAAAAAAGGTGGTGGAAGCGGCAATTTTGCCACCTTTTAATTTGATTTTATTAGGCTTAGTCGCGTTGATTCTTCTTTTTACCCGTTTTCAACGTACTGCAAAATCATTGCTGGCAGTGGCATTATTATTTGCCTATTTCATTAGTACGCCTTTCTTTTCCAATTTTTTGATCAAGACGATTGCGTTGGATAAACCGAATATTGAACTTTATCATCAAGGACAGGCGATAGTAGTGCTTGGTGGCGGATTGCGCTATAGCGACTATCCAGAGTCTTATTCGACTACGGCGGCCTTACCATTGGAAAGAATGCGTTTTGCGGTTTATTTGCATCAAATGACAGGTTTACCGATAGCGATTAGTGGTGGGGTTGATAATGAAGCAAAAGTGATGGGTAGTGAATTACAACGGTTCTTCCAAATAGAGCCGACTTGGTTAGATATTAAATCTAATACTACGGAACAAAATGCGATTTATCTGCGTAAATTGTTTGCTCAAACCGAGCAAGGTAAGCAAATTCATCGTGTGATTCTGGTCACGAATGAATGGCATATGCGCCGTGCTGTTGCTGCATTCCAACGTCAAGGGTTTGAAGTACTTCCAGCACCGACCTTGAGTCAGCGAGCTTCTGGTAGTGGATTATTAAAATTTATCCCGCAACCAGTTAGTTTTTATCAATCCGGTTTAGTTTTAAGAGAGTGGTTGGGCATTTTGCGTGATAAATTAATTGGCTTGGATTAGTGTTTATTCAGTAGTAAAAGTAAATAAAAAATCCTATAATTTGACAGTTACCTTGTCACCAATTAAACAGTGATTTCATTTTAAATTATTGTTTTATAATAAAAATGTGAGGTTTTATGCGCTACCAGAAATTGGAAAATCAAGAAACGCATTGGAAATGGCTTTATTTAATGCGTAAGGCTCGTGAAGGTGTCAATATTACACGTTATCTTGAGAAAAGCTTGGCTGAAGATAAAATTCAGCAGTTAGTGCGGTTACAGCATCAAACCGAAGAGGTTCAACAGTGGATTAGTGAACATATGTCACCTGATTTAGTTGTGAAATTGGATCAGGCGATTCGTGCTAAACGGAAACGTTTCTTTAATGCAGAAAAACAGAGTACTAAAAAGAAATCAATTGATCTGGATTATGCAGTCTGGTTACGTCTTTCTCGTTATTCTCGTAAGATGAAAATGACCTTGTCACAAACCATTATGTATATGATAGATGAGCAGGAGAGTAAAGCACTTTATGAGTTACAAATCCACGCAATGAAGAAAAACTTGCAGGAATTATTGAAATAAATAACCGATGCCGGCGTAAGTGAGATAAAGTCCAAAAGCGATAAAAACTACACCGGCACCATTATCCAACCAACGACTGTATTTGCTGTAAAAACGTTTTGCCGCCGGTCGAGAAAACAACAAGGCAATAATAGAAAAATAGAGAAATGTTTCTATTAAGATAGCGGTTAATACTAGAATGATATGCTCAATGCCATTGACATTAGCAAGGTAAATCGATAATACGCTACTAAAATAGATCACTACTTTTGCGTTGGAAAGATTGACCAGCAATCCTTTCAGAATTTCCTGCTTAATTGAGGTTGTTTGTAGTTGTTGTGCTTTTTTATCATTTTCAAACACCACATTGTTACGAACATTCAGCATTTTATAACCGATATAAGCAAGGTAACTTCCGCCCAACAAGACCACAATGCCGTGCCATAACGGACTGGTAGCAAACAGAATGGCTAAGCCCAGCAAAGCAGAAGTTGCCCAAAACGCTACACCCATCGTAATGCCGATGACTGCACAAAATGCATTACGGCTCGAATTACCGGCAGCGGTTTTGCTGACATAGAAGAAATCCGGACCGGGACTCATCAAGCCCAATAAATGTACAATCATAATATTCCATAACATAGTGCAGTCCTTTAGATCAGTGATCTGATTAAGAAAATAACAATAATTGCATACAATGCCGCCAGTAGATCATCAAACATAATACCGAAGCCGGTTTGCAGTTTGCGGTCAAAATAGCGAATTGGATAAGGCTTGATAATATCAAAGAAACGGAATAGCACAAAAGCAGTTAAGCACCATTGCCAAGCGTGATTTGGCAAAGCGGTGAGTACCAGCCAGATGGCGACAATTTCATCCCATACGATAGAACTGTGATCGTGCACTTTCATATCGTGCGCTGTTTTTTCACATAAATAACAGCCGATAAAAAAAGCACTCAAGGTAAAAATAACAAAGAAAGGAATAGCTATCCATTGTAGAAGTAACCATCCTATTAATAGCCCAACCAATGAACCCCAAGTGCCAGGAGCTGGAAAGATTAGCCCAGAACCGAAACCAAGCGCCAATAGGTGAATCGGATTTGTTAATTTGATTCTTTGGAGTGCATCGTGATTAGTTTTATTTGAAGTGATCAAAGCCATGAGTCACTGTAACCTCTACTGGTTGAGAATGTTGGGTAAATTGTAACTGTTGATTGGCACGAATTTGACCAATGCAGTGATATTCTACATCGAGATAACGTAAAGTGTGTTCCATTTTTGCTCGCATTGCTTCTGTAACTGTGAAACAAAGCTCATAATCTTCACCACCGGCAAGTGCAAATTTTTGTGCCTGTTCTAATGAAAATTGATTTAATAAAGGATTGGAAAGAGGAAGTTTATCTAATTCAATAACAGCTCCACATTTGCTTCGTTCTAGAATATGTTGTAGATCGGAAATTAATCCATCAGAGAGATCAATCGCAGCATTTGCGATACCAGCCAATTCCATTCCCATCAGAACACGAGGAGTTGGGCGTAGATGGCGTTGTAATAAGTAGCGTTGATCATCATTTTCAATTTTTGACTGTTGTAATAACAGCTGCAAACCGGCGGCACTATCGCCGAGTGTACCCGAAACGTAAATCCAATCACCGGGTTTGGCAGTGTGTCGACATAATATTTTATCTTTCGCCACTAAGCCGTGTGCGGTGATAGTTAAAGAGAGTGTTCCTTTAGTGGTATCGCCACCAATTAAATCAACATTATAGTGATCAAGAATTTGAAACAAGCTTTGACTGAACTCACCTAGCCACTGCTCATCAATTTTGGGTAGAGTCAATGCCAAACTAATCCACGCAGGTTCTGCACCCATTGCCGCTAAATCACTTAAATTGACAGCTACTGCTTTATAAGCGAGATCGGCTGCTGAGATAGATGGTAGAAAATGGGTTCCTTCAACCAGAGTATCGGTAGTCAGTGCTAAACGGCGATTAGGTTTAATTTCAGTGATAGCACAATCATCACCAACGGATAACAGTACATCGCGTCGAGGCTGACGAGTAGAAGCAGAAAAATAACGTCGAATAATATCAAATTCGCCATTGTGAGGCATAAAGAAATCCTTTCAGAAAAAAATCCCTTGTGGAGAACACAAGGGAAAATTGACATTGATTATTTTATTCCAAACTTTGGTGCTAATTTATCCAAAATACTATTAACATATTTATGGCTATCTGCCGCACCGAATGTTTTTGTAACTTCAATAGCTTCATTGATGACCACTTTGTAAGGAATATCATCAATATATTTAAGTTCAAATGTCGCACAGTCTAAAATAGCGCGTTCGATTGTCCCTAATTCCTCAATTTTACGATCTAAAAAAGGCTCATATTCTTGTTCTAGATTATCGAGATTGTTGACAGTACCATTAAAAAGTTTGCGAAAATAAGTGAGATCCGCACCTTTGGTTTCATCATTGGTAATTAAATCCAACTCAATGCTTTCCGGGCTGTTTTTCGATATAAACCAGGAATAAAGTGCTTGAACAGTACATTCACGAGCACGACGACGTTTACTTGGTTTTTTTTCAGTTTTCATTATTCGGAAATCTGTGCTAATAAATTAACCATTTCCAAAGCTACCAAAGCAGCTTCAGCCCCTTTGTTTCCTGCTTTCGTACCGGCACGTTCAATTGCTTGCTCGATATTTTCAGTGGTCAAAACACCGAAAGCAACAGGGATTTCAGCTTGCATAGCAACTTGTCCTAAACCGCTACTTGCTTCCCCAGCAACGTATTCAAAGTGTGCAGTGCCGCCACGAATAACTGTACCTAAAGCAACAATCGCATCAAATTTTTTGCTTGCGGCCAAACGACGAGCAACTAACGGCAATTCATAAGCACCGGGTGCTTTTACTACAGTGATATTTTCATCTTTTACTTGACCAACGCGAGTTAACGCATCTAATGCACCTTCCAATAAGCTATCGTTAATAAAACTATTAAAACGTGCGATAACCACGGCGATTTTCGCATTTGGTGAGGCTATTTGACCTTCTAAAACTTTCATATTCTCTCCAATTCATTGAATAAAAACGGTTGAAGATTCTAGCATAAAAAAACGTTTTCGGGTATGTTGAATAGAATACGTTAAGTCATAACGAAATCAGAAAAAGTAAGCCGGTTTATTTTGCCGGCTTACTTTTCAAAATATTTTAAAAGAGAAGATTGAATTACTCTTTAACAGTTACAAAAATTTGTGAATTATCATTTTTTTCTAACAGTTTTCCAACAGGAATCAAAGAGATATTCTCTTGTATAGCAATATCAAATAATGCTGATTTTGCTTCAGGAGTCACTGCGACCAGTAATCCACCTGAAGTTTGTGGATCACATAGCACAGCCTTCTGAGTTTCATTGATTGGGCTAACTTTATGACCGTAACTATCAAAGTTTCGTTCTGTTCCACCAGGAATGCAACCTTTCTCAATATAATCATAAACACCGTCCAGAGTTTTGAGTTGTGATACATTCACCTCGGCAGCAACACCGGAACCTTCACAGATTTCGATTAAATGTCCGAGCAGTCCGAAACCGGTTACATCTGTCATTGCGGTTACACCTTCCAGCTCTGAGAATTTTGCTCCGATTTTATTCATTCTACACATTACTTCTGCGGCTAAACCGCGATGTTCTGCTTTTAATTTTCCTTTTTTCTCTGCAGTAGTAAGTACGCCGATGCCCAATGGTTTGGTCAAAAAAAGCTCACATCCGGCTTTAGCGGAATTGTTTTTCTTCACTTTATCGATTGGAATAATACCGGTTACCGCTAAACCGAAAATTGGTTCAGGCGAGTCAATAGAATGTCCACCGGCAAGTGCAATGCCGGCTTCTTTACAGGCTTGGCGCCCCCCTTCAACAATGCGTCTGGCAATTTCTGGCGGTAATAGCTTAATTGGAAAGCCTAAAATAGCGATTGCCATAATCGGTTTGCCTCCCATTGCGAAAATATCGCTGATGGCATTAGTGGCGGCAATACGTCCGAAAGTGAAAGGATCATCCACAATCGGCATAAAAAAGTCGGTGGTGCTGATAATGCCCATTCCATTGCCAATATCATAAACTGCGGCATCATCTTTGCTTTCATTACCTACCAAAAGATGTGGATCAATAAATTTCTCTGCTTCGGTATGAAGGATTGTCTCTAAAACTTTAGGTGAAATTTTGCAGCCACAACCAGCACCGTGACTGTATTGAGTTAAACGGATTACATCCGCTACAGTATTTTCAAAATCAATATGGCTATTTGCGTGATTTGTCATAGGTTTCACTCCGTTTCTATAAAGAACAACTATTGTGTTATAGCTTAGCACTTTCTATCTGACAAAAGCTAATATGGATCACATTTTTAAAAAAAAGAGAGAATTTATGACTTTTTAGGTGAGTGTTTTGTTTTAATAATGTTTAATTTGTGTTAACAATGAGATGATTCTACATTCGGTAGAAGAGCATTGACTAAAGGAGATTAGATTATGCATATAAAGCTTCTTAATTTAAATCAACGCTAAGAAAGGTGTATATTTTAAGATTTTGTACAAAATATATGTTGAAGCTAGCGTTAAAATCAAAAAAATGCTGAATAATCAAGTAAAATATAAGCGTGTTATTTACAAATGATGGTAATTAATTTATTAATGACAGTAATTCTATAAAAAATAGAAGAATGATTAATAAGTAAGGAGTATTAAGATGCAGAATTCATTTAAAAAATCATTACTGATGGTAGCACTTGGATTTGGTGTAACAACAAGTGTAATAGCGGCAAATGTGCCAGCAGGTACTCAACTGGCAGATAAACAAGAATTGGTTTGGAATATTAGTGCTAATCCGGCAACGTTAGATCCACAGAAAATGGAAGGTGATGTTGAAGGGAATTATTCACGTCAACTTTATGAAACCTTGGTTATTTCTGATGCAAAAGGTCATATTATTCCTGGAGTAGCTACTTCTTGGGAACATAGTGCAGATTTTAAAACATGGACATTTCATCTTCGTCCGGAAGCAAAATGGTCTAATGGTGATCCGGTCGTAGCCGGTGATTTTGTTTATGCGTGGCAACGTTTGGCTGATCCTAAAACTGCATCACCATATTCCAGTTATTTGGATTTCTTAAAATTGGCAAATGCGGAAAAAGTGATTGCAGGTAAGGCTCCGTTAACTGATCTAGGAGTAGAAGCGAAAGATGATCATACGTTAGTGTTGCATTTAACAGAATCCGTTCCTTATGTAGATAAATTGGTTGAACATTATGTATTGTCACCTGTGAATCCGAAAGTAGTGGAAAAATTTGGAGAAAAATGGACAGCGCCAGAAAATTTAGTAGGCAACGGTGCTTTTGTTTTGAAATCACAAGTGGTTAATGAAAAAGCAGTGCTAGAGCGTAATCCACATTATTGGGATAATGCAAATACTGTTTTGACAAAAATAACGTTATTACCAATTGAATCATCTGCAACAGATATTTCTCGTTATCGTGCAGGTGATGAAGATATGACCGGTAAAGAAATTCCAATTGAATTATTTGCTAAATTAAAGAAAGAGTTGCCGGATGAATTACATATTTCACCATTACTTTGTACTTATCTTTATGAAGTCAATACTGCAAAAGCACCGTTTGATAATGATAAAGTTCGTAGAGCATTATCGTTGGCGTTAGATAGAAATATTATTACTGATAAAATTTTACAGCAGGGGCAAACTCCAGCATATATTTTTACGCCGCCATTTATTAATGGGGCAGAAAAAATGAAAAATCCAGAATGGGCGAGCTGGGATCAAAACAAACGTAATCAAGAAGCAATCAAATTACTTAAAGAAGCAGGTTATGACAAATCTCATCCATTGACTTTCAATTTGCTTTACAACACTTCTGATAATCACAAAAAATTAGCCATTGCGGCACAATCTATTTGGAAGAAAAATTTGCAAGGTATCGTAAATATCAATTTAGAAAATCAGGAATGGAAAACATATCTTGATTCACGTCATCAGGGTAATTACCAAATGGCAAGAGCAGGTTGGTGTGCGGATTATAATGAAGCAAGTACATTCTTGAATTATTATCTTTCAAACAGTGCAAATAATACAGCTTTCTATAAAAGCAAGGCGTATGATGATTTGATCGCTTCTGCTTTTAAAACACAAACTGATGAAGAACGAGCAGATGTATATGCCAAAGCAGAAGCGCAATTAGATGCAGATACTGCAATGGTGCCAGTTTATCATTACGTCCAACCACGCTTAATCAAACCTTGGGTGAAAGGCTTTGCTGATGCACATCCAGGGCAAAATTACTATTTGAAAGACGTTTATATTATTAAACATTAATTTTTATATTGCCCGTTCCATTTATCGATGGAACGGGGTTTTGTAGTTGGCTTTTCGCCATTTTATTGTGGGATTTGTGTATGCTTAAATTAATTTTTCGCCGAATTTTAGAGGCGATTCCTACGCTGTTTGTCCTTATTACTGTTTCTTTCTTTATGATGCGTCTTGCCCCTGGCAGCCCTTTTTCCAGTGAAAAAAATTATCCGCCGGAAGTTATCGCAAATATTGAAGCAAAATATCATCTCAATGAACCGTTAATGGTGCAATATGGTCTTTATTTAAAAAATTTGGCTCACGGTGATTTTGGGCCGTCATTTAAATATAAAGATTATACTGTGAATCAATTAGTAGCGCAGGCGTTTCCTGTTTCACTCAAATTAGGTTTTTCTGCTTTTATTTTAGCTTTAGTATTTGGTATTTCTGCTGGAGTGATCGCAGCATTGAAGCAGAATAAGTGGCTGGATTATTTGATAATGACATTTGCGATGACAGGGGTAGTTGTGCCGAGTTTTGTTGTCGCACCGTTATTAGTGCTAATTTTCTCAATTACCTTGAAACTGCTTCCATCCGGTGGTTGGAATAATGGGCAATTTATTTATATGTTGATGCCGATGGTAGCGTTATCTTTGTCTTATATTGCCAGTATTGCACGTATTATGCGTAGTTCAATGATTGAAGTATTGCATTCAAATTTTATTCGTACTGCAAAAGCAAAAGGTTTGCCAATGAGTCGTATTGTATTGAAACACGCATTGCGTCCGGCGTTATTACCAGTGATTTCTTATATGGGGCCAGCATTTGTCGGTATTATTACTGGTTCTATGGTGATTGAAAGTATTTTTGTATTGCCGGGAATCGGGCAGCTTTTTGTAAATGGCGCATTAAATCGTGATTATTCGTTGGTATTAAGTTTAACGATTTTAGTTGGTACATTGACTATTGTTTTTAATGCGATTGTGGATATTTTATATGCTGTGATTGATCCGAAAATTCGCTATTAATGGAGTTGTAAAAATGTTAAAAACAAAAGAAAACCAAGCGTTAATGGAAAAATTAGGCGAACAGTTGGAAACAGTCGATGGTCGTAGTTTGTGGCAAGACGCACGTCGCCGCTTTTTTCGTAATAAAGCCGCAGTAGCGAGTCTAATCATTCTATTCTTCATTATGCTATTTGTGATTTTTGCTCCAATGTTGATGCCGTTCAGTTATGAGGATACGGATTGGGCAATGATGACAAATCCGCCGGATTTTGAATCTATGCACTATTTTGGTACAGACTCTTCTGGTCGTGATCTATTGGTACGTTTGGCTATTGGTGGACGTATTTCTTTATTGGTCGGGATCGCCGGTGCGTTTATTGCTGTGTTAGTTGGCACGCTTTACGGCGCAACTGCCGGTTATATTGGTGGTAAAACCGATGCGGTGTTGATGCGTATTTTGGAGATTCTTTATTCATTTCCGTTTATGTTCTTTGTGATTTTGTTAGTCACTTTCTTTGGTCAGAATATTTTGTTGATCTTCGTGGCCATTGGGATGGTATCTTGGCTTGATATGGCTCGTATTGTGCGCGGTCAGACGCTTAGTTTGAAACGTAAAGAATTTATTGAAGCAGCTATTGTTTGCGGTGTGTCTTCTCGGCAGATTGTGTGGCGACATATTGTGCCAAATGTTTTGGGCGTTGTTGTAGTTTATGCTTCTTTATTGGTGCCGGGAATGATTTTATTCGAATCGTTCTTAAGTTTCTTAGGATTGGGAACACAAGAGCCGTTGAGTAGTTGGGGGGCATTGTTAAATGATGGTTCTAAATCAATGGAGGCAGCGCCTTGGTTATTAATTTTCCCAGCCATTTTTTTAGTAATTACGCTGTTTTGTTTTAATTTTATTGGTGATGGCTTGCGTGATGCGCTTGATCCTAAAGATCGATAAGGCGAGAAAAATATGACAATTGAAAAACAACCTCTCCTTGATGTTCAAGATTTGCGTGTAACATTTAAAACGCCGGATGGCGATGTTACCGCAGTGAATAATTTAACTTTTACTTTAAATGCCGGTGAAACCTTAGGCATTGTCGGTGAATCCGGTTCAGGCAAATCGCAAACGGCATTTGCTTTGATGGGATTATTAGCGGATAACGGTTATACTGCTGGTTCTGCGCGATTTAATGGTGAAGAGATTTTAGGATTGTCTGAGTCGCAATTAAATCGTTTGCGTGCAGAACAAATTGCAATGATCTTTCAAGATCCAATGACTTCATTAAATCCTTATATGAAAATTGGTGAACAGTTAATGGAAGTGCTGATTTTACATAAAGGATATGATCGGAAACAGGCTTTTGATGAATCAGTGAAGATGCTGGATGCGGTGAAAATGCCAGAAGCTAGAAAACGTATGAATATGTATCCACACGAATTTTCTGGTGGGATGCGTCAGCGTGTTATGATTGCGATGGCATTGTTATGCCGTCCGAAATTATTGATTGCGGATGAACCGACGACAGCACTCGATGTGACTGTTCAAGCACAGATTATGACTTTATTGAATGATTTAAAACGAGAGTTTAATACCGCAATTATTATGATTACTCACGATTTAGGCGTAGTAGCAGGGAGTTGCGATCAAGTATTAGTAATGTATGCTGGTAGAACAATGGAATATGGTACAGCAAAAGAGATTTTTTATCAGCCGACACATCCTTATTCTATCGGGCTTATTAATGCTGTGCCACGCTTGGATACTGAAGAAGAGCAGTTAACTACTATTCCGGGAAATCCTCCGAATTTATTACATCTGCCAACTGGTTGTCCATTTTCTCCACGCTGTCAATTTGCTAGTGAACAATGTAGCAACACTCCACAATTGACAGCGTTTGGTAATAATCGTTTGCGTGCCTGTTTTGTTAATGCTCAGGAAATGATATTAAGAGGAAAAGCATAATGAGTAATTTATTGTTGGAAGTTAGAGATCTGAGTGTGCATTTCCAAGTACAGAGCAGTGAAGGTTTCTTTTTTAAGAAAAAACAGACATTACATGCAGTTAATCACGTTTCATTTAAATTGTATGAAGGTGAAACATTAGGTGTAGTAGGGGAATCAGGCTGTGGAAAATCGACATTAGCAAGAGCAATTATCGGTTTGGTAAAATCCGCTGGCGGTAATATCTTATGGCTAGGAACAGATCTGAGTAGTCAATCTGAAAAAGAATGGCACGCCACTCGCAAAGATATTCAGATGATTTTCCAAGATCCATTAGCATCATTGAATCCTCGAATGACTATTGGCAATATTATTGCAGAGCCGTTAAAAATTTATTTTCCTGAATTATCAGCAGAAGAAGTGAAATCCCGTGTACAAGCAATGATGCTTAAGGTGGGATTATTACCAAATTTAATTAATCGCTATCCACACGAATTCTCTGGTGGGCAATGTCAACGTATTGGTATTGCAAGGGCATTAATTATTGAGCCAAAATTGATCATCTGTGATGAGCCGGTATCGGCACTTGATGTATCCATTCAGGCACAAGTAGTGAATTTGTTGAAGTCACTACAAAAAGAGATGGGGTTATCACTTATTTTTATTGCTCACGATTTGGCGGTGGTAAAGCATATCTCAGATCGTGTGTTAGTAATGTATTTAGGCAATGCGGTGGAGTTGGGAACCTATGATCGTGTTTATCATCAAACCAAACATCCATACACTAAAGCATTAATGTCAGCGGTGCCAATTCCTGATCCAGATTTGGAAAAAGATAAGCAAATTCAGTTGTTGGAAGGTGATTTGCCTTCACCTATTAATCCACCTTCAGGTTGTGTTTTCCGTACTCGTTGCCCGATAGCAGATACGGAATGTACCTTAACTAAACCAAGATTGTTAGGAGACAAACAGCATTTAGTCGCTTGTTTTAAGGTATAGGTGTGAGCTAGATCACAAAAAATATCGCCCACTGCTAAAAACAGTGGGCGATTGTATTTATAGAGATAAAATCACTGGATTTTTTTTAATAGAATGAGTATATTTGCGAACAGTTGTTAGCTGAAATAAAGAAGGTTATTTTTATAATGCAAAATTATACTCAAACGCTTTCCCATTTTGTCGATATAATTCGTCAACAAAGTGAAAAACTTTCTCAACGTACAGCATTACGCTATTTCGATCATCAACATAAATTACAAGATATTTCGTGGCAAAGTTTTCACCAGCAAAGTGAACAGCTCTCCCGAGCATTATTGACATTAGGTATAGGTGTTCAGGATAAAATCGGTATTTTTGCTCAAAATATGCCACAATGGACAATCGCAGATATTGCAATTTTGCAGATTAGAGCAGTAACTGTGCCGATTTTTGCAACCAATAATGAAATTCAAACGAAATTCATCATTAATCATTCCGAAATGAAAGTGCTGTTTGTTGGGAATCAAAAAGAGTATGATGTAGCACTTTCTATTGCACCGTATTGCCCAAAATTAGAAAAAATTATTGCCATACAACCACTTGATTTACGTGATGTGGAAATGGGGATTAGCTGGCAAGATTTTATTGCAACTGCTAGCGATGAATCACGTGAGCAATTAGTGCAAAGATTGACACAGAAATCAATGAAAGATCTTTTTACCTTGATTTATACTTCAGGTACAACTGGTGAACCGAAAGGTGTAATGTTAGATTACAATAATTTGGCACATCAATTGACCACCCATCAACAAACATTAATGAAAATTGATGGTAGTGATATTTCTTTATCTTTTTTACCGTTATCTCATATTTTTGAACGTGCGTGGGTGGCTTATGTGTTGTCGCAAGGTGCGGTGAATGTTTATCTGGATGATCCACATAAAATAAGAGAAGCGCTGTCCATAGTGAAACCGACACTAATGTGTGCAGTACCTCGTTTTTATGAAAAAATTTATGCAACGGTCTTTGATAAAGTGAAACAGGCATCGTGGTTACGCCAACAGATTTTTTATAATGCGTTGCGGATTGGCAAATTGGCATTGCGCTATCAGCAGAAACAACAACCGTTTCCGTTTTGGTTAAAGCCATTATATCAGCTTGCAGATCGCTTAGTATTCAGTAAATTGCAAAGGGTGCTTGGTGGGCATATCCGAATGATGCCTTGTGGTGGGGCAAAATTAGAACCTGAAATCGGTCTATTTTTTCACTGCATTGGCGTTAATATTAAATTGGGTTACGGAATGACAGAAACTACAGCAACGGTTTCTTGTTGGCCTGATTTTGGCTTTGAATCAAATTCAATTGGACAAATTATGCCAGGCACAACAGTAAAAATTGGTGATGAAAATGAAATTTTGGTGAAAGGCGGGGGTGTAATGAAAGGGTATTTTAAAAATCCGGAAGAAACCGCAAAATGTTTTACCGAAGATGGCTTCTTAAAAACAGGTGATGCTGGTTATGTTGATGCTGAAGGTAATTTGTTTATGACCGATCGCATAAAAGATTTAATGAAAACTTCAACTGGAAAATATATTGCTCCCCAAGCAGTGGAGGGCAAATTGTTGCAAGATAAATTAATTGAACAGATTGCCGTGATTGCCGATGCCAGAAAATATGTGTCCGCTTTGGTGGTGCCTTGTTTCGATACCTTGGAAGAGTATGCTAAAAAACTCAACATTCAGTATCAAAATCGGTTAGATTTGATTAAAAATACTGCGATTGTTGAAATGTTTGAAAAACGGATTAATGAACTGCAAAAAGAGTTGCAGGGATTTGAAAAAATTAAAAAATTTACGTTATTGCCAAAAGCCTTTTCGATTGAATTGGGCGAGATTACCCCAACGCTAAAACTGCGTCGTAAAGTGATTTTGCAACGTTATCACGCTTTGATTGAAAAAATGTATCAATAAACGTCCAATAAATGCGGTATTGCTTTAGGGTAATACCGTATTTTCTTTTAAAAAATCCAGTAGGATTTGCTAAAAATATTAGATTCCATCTAATTTATCAGCATAAAAATCCATAAAATTATATTTTTTACTTCAATTTGCCATCCAATCCGTATAAACTTCCTGCTTTAAAATTAATACCTAAGGGAAAGTATATGTTATCTAAAAAAGATATTTTAATTCTGGGTATGATGATTTTTTCGCTGTTTTTGGGTGCAGGGAATATTATCTTTCCACCGATGGAGGGTTATCATGCCGGTTCAAGTTGGTTGTGGGCTGCGTTAGGTTTTATTTTAACCGGCGTTTTTATGCCGTTTATTACCTTGATTGTGGTAACGGTGCGTGGGCGCGGTGAGGCATTATCCACTGATCTGCCACCGTGGGTAGGTGTTGTATTCTGGTCAATTCTCTATCTAATCATTGGTTCAACATTTGCGATGCCTCGTGTGACGAATGTTGCTTATGAAATGGCGTGGCAGCCTTTAAATATTTATAACGGTGAGCATTCTCATATTTTATTCGCATTAGTGTTTAATATTATCGGAATGAGTTTTATGCTTGGGCGCAGTACAATGATTTCGACCATCGGTAAATTTATGGCACCGATTTTATTGGTGTTATTGATTATTGTCGGTATTGGTGTCGTGTCCGATCCTTTATCGGAAATTATTGCACCTTCCAGTAATTATGCCGAAGGTTCAGCTTTAGTTACCGGTATGATTGGCGGTTATCAAACAATGGACGTGCTTTCCGCAATGGCGTTCGGTGGTATTGTTGCTCGTGCGTTTGCTGTCAATAATGTAACGAACGGAAGAACCATTGTGCGTTATACATTAGCAGCCGGTGTCACTTCGGTGGTGTTATTGAGCGGTTTATATCTCTGTTTATTCTACCTAGGCGCAACCGGAGATATGGTGGCATCAACCTCTACCAATGGCGGACAAATTTTCTCACGTTATATCAATGAGTTATTCGGTGCCACCGGCTTGTGGATTATGAGCGGCATTGTGATGTTAGCCAATTTAACCACATTGGTTGGTGTAACCAGTGCTTGCGCAGATTATTTTTCTCGTTTTCATCCACGTTTAAATTATCCGTTTTTTGTGGTGTTGTTCACGATCGCGACCATTATTATTTCTGAAACCGGTCTGGACACACTATTGCGAGTAACAATTCCGGCACTATTATTGATTTATCCGGTAGCAATTATGCTAGTGGTATTACAGATTGTGCGGAAAAAACTGCCGGTAGTGAGCTGGAGTTATAATGCCACTATCGCACTAACAACACTGTTCAGTTTGTGTGATAGCTTGAAAAATATGGGCTTGTTGCCACAAGGCGTAGAAAAATTGTTAAGCTATTTACCGTTTTATCAAGAAGGTTTGACTTGGTTAATCCCGGTATTGTTAATGTTGTTATTGACAATTATTGTTGGTAAATTTTCTGTGAAAAAACAGCATTAATTTCAAGTAGATATGAAAAACAGTGTGCGAAATAATTCGTACACTGTTTTTTTAGATTATTGTTCCTCTTCTTCAATCTCATCTGCCATAGCTGCCAATAAATCGCGGCATAATTGTGCCAGACTGCGATAAAATGCGGTTTGTGCGTGAGCTTCAATCTGTCCAAGAAAACGCCCGATAGTTGGCAATAAAAAAGTTTGGAACAGTTGTTGCTGTGCCTCAAGCGAACCAATTTGATCCTCAATCCAAGCAGCTGTCAATAATGGCAATGCAATATGATCACTGTCAGCAACGTCAGGCATTGCACGTTCTTGCCGAAATGCTTTAAATTGTTCAACATCAACACCGTAAGCAGAGAGTTTAAAATCGACAGATTGTTGCAAATGTTGATAATCTTGGCTTAATTGTTCTAGTGTCCAACCTGATGTTAATTGCGTCAGTGCCGTGTCGGTTTGTGGATCAGCGGCTAAATCCCAAATGGTTTTAACGCCTCCTTGTTGTAACCATTGCAATGCCGGCGCAAGAATCGGATCTTGCGGTTGACGTTGAAAAAAATTACCGAATAAACGGCATAAAATAGAAAAATGATTAATTTCGACCTGTTCGTCCATATTTGTCCTAACTATTAGAGAAATTATGAATTAAAACTGTATAAAGGGCGTAAGTTTACTATAATTCCTGCGGAAAGATAATGAATTTAGGAGTTTAAATGAAATATATCGGAGCGCACGTCAGTGCATCGGGAGGCGTTGAAAATGCGGTATTACGCGCGGTTGAAATCGGTGCAAATGCTTTTGCGTTATTTACAAAAAATCAGCGGCAATGGAAAGTTGCACCATTAAAACAAGAAAATATCAATAAATTTAAGCAATGGTGTGAAAAATATCACTTTTCGTCAGCACAAATTTTACCTCACGATAGTTATTTGATTAATTTAGGTCATCCAACAGCAGAAGGCTTAGCAAAATCAAGAACAGCCTTTATTGATGAAATGCAACGTTGTAATCAGCTAGGTTTAACTCTATTAAATTTTCATCCAGGAAGCTATCTGCAACAAATTGATGAACAAGATTGTCTAAAACGTATTGCAGAATCAATTAATATTGCTGTTGAAACTGTACCGAATGTTGTTGCCGTAATTGAAAATACTGCCGGTCAAGGTTCAAATTTAGGCTGGCGTTTTGAACATTTGGCTACCATTATTGAAAATGTGGAAGATAAAAATCGGGTTGGGGTTTGCTTGGATACTTGTCATACTTTTTCTGCGGGATATGATTTATCAACGCTAGATGCGTGTGAAAAGACGTTCCAACAATTTTCGGAGGTTGTCGGTTTTCAATATTTGCGAGGGATGCATTTAAATGGTTCAAAAACGCCTTTAGGAAGCCGAGTGGATCGTCACGACAGTTTGCAGTCAGGCACAATTGGCACTGCTGTTTTTGAATATATTATGCCTGATCAACGTTTTGATAATATTCCGCTTATACTGGAAACCATTCATCCGGAAATCTGGAAAGATGAAATTTCTTGGCTGCGTTCGTTAGAAAAACGTTAAAAAATAGCCAGAAAATTTGAAGCTTTTCACAAAAACAGCCTTTTCTATTAAAAATAACTGGTCATACGTGTTGTTTTTCGGTAGGATTGATGCCAATTTTTGAGTTTTGATTATTTTTACTTATTTTTGAGTTATGTTTTATCGAATTCTGGTATCAGTCTGTTTTTTACTGTTAGCTGCGTGTAGTAGTCATCCCGGCACGCAGTCAGCTTCTACATTTTCCGAAGACGATGATCCTATCCAAGCTTTAATCCTCAAAACCAACGCGAAAGAACGCGTTATCATCAATAAAAAATTAAATAATTTCTATCAGGAATGGATTGGTGTTCGTTATAAACTTGGGGGAACAGGAAAAGATGGTATTGATTGTTCTGCGTTTGTACAAACGGCATTTGCAGAAAAGTTTCATATTAGCTTACCAAGAAGCACTTCAGAACAAAAATCTTTAGGTTATAAAATTCAAAAAGGTCAATTAAAACAAGGTGATTTAGTTTTCTTTAGAAAAAATCGTCACGTTGGAATTTATTTAGGCGATGATCTTTTTATCCATTCCAGTACAAGTCAGGGCGTTACTATTAGTTCTTTGAATGAAGATTATTGGTTAAGAACCTATACACAATCCAGAAGAGTATTAAATTAAGTATTTACTCGATAGTTAAACGTTAAAGCCGCTCTTTTGAGCGGCTTTTCGTTATAAATAGATTTTCAGTTTATTCAGCAACGGTGAAATGTTGATGTAAATGCGCTTTTTGTTCTGCATCATCTGCAAGCGCTGCTGCTAAATCAGGCAGACTAATATCAGCAGGTTGCCCATTTTTATCCAACAGAACGTGATTTCCACCGATACGATAATGCCCTGTCGCCTCAAATTTGACCGGATTGACGGCAAACATTGCCGCTGGTGATACAAATGCCCAGTTCAATTGTTTATTTTGTTTTAATTGAATCAATAATTGACCAATAGCATTGGCAATAGGATAGATAGCTTTAGGAAACTCTTTAGTATCAATAAGTTGCAACTCAGATGACACATAAAGACAGCCAGCACCGCCAACAATTAATAAATAAGGCACAGCTGCTTGTTGTGCTGCTTGCAAAATAGATTGCATTCCTTTGTTATAATCAGCGACTAAATTCGGATTTTCCCAACCGCCGTTGAAAGCACTGATCACCGCATCAACATTAATAAGTTGCTCAGCTAATTGTGTGGAATTGACATCTAATTGTATAGCGGTAAAGTTATCCGCTTTCGGTAGTGAATCGGCGTGACGAGAAATTCCTATTACTTGATGACCACGAGCAACTAATTCAGCAGTTACCGCTTTACCAATTAATCCAGTTGCTCCAATTACAGCAATTTTCATATTAACTCCTTAATCTGTCTGTTATTTAAAAAACAACTTTATTATAGACAGCTATTTTATTAAAGAGTAGTCTAGTATTCTTTAAAATACTTTTAACTATTAGTTTAAAATATGCAGAAAAATTATTATCAACAACTTCTATTTTTACACACTATTGTGCAAAGTGGCAGTATTTCAGCTGCTGCTAAAAAGTTAGAAATTAGTGCAGCGGCAGTGAGTAAATCATTGCAATCCTTAGAGCAAGAAATGGGATTTCCGCTTATTTTACGTACTACAAGAAAATTAGTATTAACAGAAGCTGGTGAAAAATTGATTAAACAAACGAAAGATGCTGTTTATGTGATTGAAGATGCTTTTGAAAGTTTGAGTAATGCCGCTAATCCACCATCAGGAACAGTAAAAATTACATTACCGCAAGTTGCTTTTTATATTGCTATCCAGCCGATCTATGCACAATTTTGTCGGAAATATCCCAATATTCAACTTGAATTGTCTATTAATAATGCGATGGTTGATATTGTGGATCACCATTTCGATTTAGGCATACGATTCGGACATAGCATTGAGGAGGGAATGATTGCCCATCAACTTACGACACCAATGCGGGAAGGTTTATTTTTCAGCAAAGAATATGCGCAAAAATATGGTGTGCCTCAATCCATAGCGGATATCAAAAATCACCGATTTATCGGACATCGGTTTATGACGCATAATCGTTTAAACCCATTAACACTAAGTATAGATGGTGAAGAACGGCAAATTGCACTTGAATCACAATTAATTTTTAATGACACTGAAATAATGATGGATGCAATTATACAAGGAATGGGAATTGGCAGAATCTTTGACTTACGTTATCAACAGTTAAACCTACAACAGGAATTAATTCCGATATTAGAACCTTATTGGCGATCATTTCCTGCTTTTTATCTCTATTATTTTCCTAAACATCAACAATTAAAACGAGTAAAAGCAGTGATTGAGTTTTTGTTGGGGGAGAGGAGTAAATTAACCAAATGGCAAGTACAGTAGGTTTTCCCCTACTGTACTTCTTATTAGCATAATTTTTCACCATTAAAGGAGGCTTGATATATTTTTTCAATATCTGCTTTTTGTAGAGCTAGAGGACTACGACTTAACAAACGCTTTTGTAAAATAGCAGCATCTGTGAGAGTAGGTATTGCAGATGATGGAATGTTAAACTCTTTTTCAAATAAGGCAATATATGAAATTAGTACGATCGAAATAGATGAAATGTAGTCTCAAAAAAGAGAAATTTATACATATCTCTACAAGAAAGATTAAAAAATTACTATAAAATTTTTGAGGAAAAATTGGGATTGGTTGCGGGGGCTGGATTTGAACCAACGACCTTCGGGTTATGAGCCCGACGAGCTACCAAGCTGCTCCACCCCGCGTCAGATGTGCGTTATTATACACTCTTTTGAATTTTTTACAATATTTTTTTAAAAATTAAAGTTTTTTTGATAAAAAATAGCCAAAATGGTGTCTTTATTTTCGATATCGATATTTAATACTTTCGTTATAGAAAAAGCTATTGATCAAATACGGCTAAAAAATATTGATTTCAGATAGGCAGAACCAAGCATCAATTTACATAATGGCGTTCTTTAGCGTTATAAAAAGTTCAATAAAAATTGATAGAGTCAAACAAGCTCAATTTAGTTATTTTTCATGTTAAATTCGTTAAATCTTGTAACATTTAAAGAAATTTTTTGGTGCAATTCATTTCTTTAGTGATCATTTTGGATCATTAAACAGACAATATTATAGTATTCAATACTGTACAATCATACAGTAATTATACTGTAAAAAATGGCATTGCTTTTCTATATCTATATGATTTAAAAATAGAAATACTACAAATAAAAAAATCCCCTTTATTCGGGAAAAATAAAGGGGCAAACATTTGGAGTCATATTTTAGGGTACGGACAAGATTATATAGCGTTACATTTTATATTGCAATAACATTTTTAATATTTTTTTAACTTTTTTAACTTTTTTTCTCGCCGTGTGGATCTCTTGTATTTGTATTAGTTAAATTTCGCATCAATAATGCATAATCTAAACAGATATCTGCTGGTATGGGAATAAATATATAATGTCCGTCTCCTAAAGCCGCTTCAACCGATTCACCTTTGCGGTTAAACATCTGATTAATAGTGAAAACAATGTTCCCTTTCGGTGTCATCATTTCAACTTCATCTCCGAGTAGGAATTTATTTTTCACAGCAATTTCTGCCATTCCATTTTTATGAACACCGGTAAATTCACCAACGAACTGTTGTTGATAGGAAACAGAGTAGCCATAGTCATAATTTTGATATTCATCGTGAGTATGACGACGTAAGAAACCTTCGGTGTAACCACGGTGAGCTAATGATTCTAGGGTTGTTATTAGGCTTTCGTCAAAAGGCTTTCCGGCAGCTGCATCGTCAATTGCTTTACGATAAACCTGAGCGGTTCTAGCGCAATAATAGAAAGATTTTGTTCTTCCTTCAATTTTTAAAGAATGTACGCCCATCTGCGTTAATGTTTCAACGTGTTGCACAGCACGTAAATCTTTAGAATTCATAATATAAGTGCCGTGTTCGTCTTCAAATGCTTGCATCTGTTCGTCTGGACGTTTACTTTCAGTTAATAGAAAAACTTTATCGGTTGTTGCACCTTCACCTAATGTTGGTGCAACATTTTTTATTGGAATAACTTTATTAGGATCGACAATATTACCGATTTCATCTTCTTGCCCCTCTTTTACTTGGTATTCCCAACGGCAAGCATTGGTGCAGGTGCCTTGGTTCGGATCTCTTTTATTGATATATCCAGAAAGTAAACAGCGACCGGAATAAGCCATACAAAGTGCGCCGTGTACAAAAACCTCGATTTCGATATCTGGTACTTGCTTGCGAATTTCGGCAATTTCATCAAGAGAAAGTTCACGCGAAAGGATAACGCGCGTTAACCCCATTTGATGCCAAAATTTTACACTGGCCCAGTTAACGGCATTAGCTTGCACCGAAAGATGAATTGGCATATGTGGAAAATGCTCACGAACCATCATAATCAAACCGGGATCGGACATAATTAATGCATCCGGTTGCATTTCAATCACAGGGGTTAGATCTTTAATAAACGTTTTTAATTTTGAGTTATGCGGTGCGATATTGACAACAACATAGAATTTTTTGCCTAAGGCGTGAGCTTCATCAATACCGATTTTTAGATTAGCGTGGTTAAATTCGTTGTTGCGAACACGTAAACTGTAACGAGGTTGCCCTGCATAAACTGCATCAGCACCATAAGCAAAGGCGTAACGCATATTTTTTAATGAGCCGGCAGGAGAGAGCAGCTCAGGTTTTGCATAAGTTTTTGTCATTTTTTAATTCTCTTTCTGATCTCAGGTCAGGTTATACCACAAAGGGTATAAATACAAAGGGGTGAATTGTAATCAGCGCCTGCATAGAATGCAAGCGCAGAGTAAGATTGTGGTTAATTCAGTTTATGTGGATCTTGCTCCAAATTTTGTTGCCAAAGGCATTGATCACCACTTTTTTTATTAATTAATGCAATATATTCTTGGTGTGCTTGAATTTCTTCTGTGGAAGGTTTTAGCACAAATAATTTTCGTGGTGTGTTTCTATATTGGATTTGTTGTTGAACTTCTTGTTGTTGAGTTGCTACAACCAGTTCAGTATCCAATTGTAAACTACCTTGGCCACCAGTCATTGCTAAATAGACATCTGCCAGAATTTCAGCATCCAGTAAAGCTCCGTGCAGAGTACGCTTACTGTTATCAATTCCTAAACGACTACATAATGCATCTAAGGAGTTTTTCTTTCCGGGATAAAGTTGGCGTGCGACTTTTAGTGAATCAGTTACCTTGCACAGATCATTCGTAGTTAACGTTTGTCCTTGCAATGCAAATTCTTGATTCATAAATGCCACGTCGAACGGAGCATTATGAATGACCAGTTCAGCACCTTTAATAAAATCAATAAATTCTTGTGCGATCTCTTTAAAACGAGGTTTATCCGCTAAAAATTCGTCAGTAATTCCGTGAACAGCAACCGCTTCTGGATCGACCTGTTGATCTGGTTGCAGGTAAACGTGAAAATTACGCCCAGTATAACGTCTATTAATTAGCTCAACTGCACCGATTTCAATAATACGATGACCGATTTGCGGTTCGCTGGTTCCGCTCATTCCAGTAGTTTCGGTATCGAGTACTACAATTCTGTTTTCATCCATTTGCATAGTGATTTTTCTTTTTCAGATTAACTCTCTATAATTGGGCTTCATTTTAACAACACTTGTTTTAATATGCTAAAAAAAATCGACATTTTTACAGACGGTTCTTGTCTAGGAAATCCCGGAGCTGGGGGAATTGGGATTGTGTTACGCTATAAACGACACCAGAAAGAAGTGTCGCAAGGGTATAAACTGACAACGAATAATAGAATGGAGCTGTTGGCTGCGATTACCGCCTTGAATTTATTGAAAGAACCCTGTGCCGTAACACTTTATAGCGATAGTCAATATTTGCGTAAAGGCATTACGGAATGGATCCAGAAATGGAAAAAAAATCAGTGGAAAACCGCACAAAAACAGCCGGTTAAAAATCAAGATTTATGGATTGCATTGGATCAAGCTATTGCACCACATCAAATCGAATGGCAATGGGTAAAAGGACATGCCGGTCATCCGGAAAATGAGCGTTGCGATGTGTTAGCTAGAGAAGCAGCATCAAATCCATCTCAAGAAGACATAGGTTATAAACCATAATATAGGTTAGTTTTTAATGCTATTTTTATTTTTTAAATAGCATTAAAAACCATAAATTTGATTTTTTTAGCATAATAAGTTAGTATTTTTGAGCTTTAAGCATATTTTATTGGGAATTTTGATATTTCTATCTAATAAAAGTAGTTGAATTTTCTACTATTTTCTATCTTTTTAGAATTTCAAATTGTTTATTGGAATTCGCTCATCAAATGTTAGCAATATTGCTGATCATACAATCAATGAGGAGAATTTATTTTGCGTTTACTGCATTATTTAAAGTCAACGAGTACATTTAAAGCACCAATTTTTTTACCTAGTCTATTATTTATTTTGTTAGTGACTGGATTAGGAATTATTGTGCCAGAAACGACACAAAAGTTGCTGAATGATATAAAAAATAATATTTTTGATAACTTTAGCTGGTTTTATGTCGTTGCTGTTTCAATATTTATTCTGTTTTTATTATTGCTTTGTGCCAGTAGTTTAGGAGATATAAAATTAGGCACTGAAAATGAAGAACCTGAATATCCCTTTATATCTTGGATGGCAATGTTATTTGCTGCCGGAATGGGGATCGGTTTGATGTATTTTGGTGTAGCCGAACCGATTTCGCACTATGTTGCGCCATTAACTGAAAATGCCTCACATACGGAAAAAGTGGAAAATGCACTGTTACTGTCCTTTTTCCACTGGGGAATTCATGCTTGGGCAATTTATGCAGTAATTGGCTTAACGTTGGCTTATTTTAGTTTTCGTTATAAATTGCCATTAACAATCCGCTCCGGATTTTATCCTATACTGAAACATCGAGTGTCCGGTTTTTGGGGGCATTTGATTGATATTATTGCACTATGTAGTACAGTTTTCGGGGTGACAACAACATTGGGATATGGAGCAATGCAGCTTGATGCTGGATTACACGCAGTTGGATGGATGGATGATCGCAGCTTAACTACCCTTTCTGTAATTATTATTGTAGTGATGACATTGGCAGCAATTTCAGCTATCACTGGTGTAGCAAAAGGTGTGCGACGTTTAAGCGAGATTAACTTAGGGATGGCAATTTTATTAATGATTTTCGTGTTAATTGCCGGACCAACGATTTATCTGTTCAGCAATTTTTCAGAAAATATAGGGAATTATCTTAGTAATTTCATTGAGTTAAGTTTTAGAACTTTTGCTAATAAGCCAGAGAAAAAATCGTGGTTTAATGGTTGGACAGTGTTGTATTGGGCGTGGTGGGTTTCTTGGGCACCTTTTGTTGGGCTATTTATTGCCAAAATTTCTAAGGGACGTTCAATTCGAGAGTTTATTTTAGGAGTGTTATTTGTTCCGTCTTTGTTTAATGCATTATGGATGACTATTTTTGGTGATACTGCAATTTGGGCAGATCAGCAGTCGCAAGGTGCACTTTCTGCATTGAGTGATAATACCGAAGCGCTTTTGTTTGCTTTTTTTGAACAGCTACCTGGTTCGATAATTGCTTCATTAATTGCAATGCTGATTATTGCATTGTTCTTTATCACTTCGGCAGATTCAGGTATTTATGTGATTAATAATATTGCTTCACAAGGGAAAGATAAAGCACCAGCATGGCAAAGCGTGTTCTGGGCAGTGTTGTTGGCGTCGTTAGCTATTGCATTACTTCGTTCAGGTGGTTTGGCAGCATTACAGACAATGACATTAATTATTGCATTGCCATTTACTTTAATTATGCTATTCCTTTGCTTAGGATTATGGCGAGGATTGATGGTGGACAGCCAGTATTTCTCGAAAAAATTTGCACACGGCAGTTCAGTTTGGAGTGGTAAAAACTGGCGAGACCGCTTAAATAAAATAATGAGTCAACCACAACGTGCTGATATTAAATCCTTTTTTGATAAAATTGTTATTCCGGCATTTACCGAAGTGGAGTCTGAATTAAAAAATTATGGTTTAAATGTGAAAATCAAGTCATATTCACAATTACGTATTGCATTAGTGATTAAAAATGACAACATTCATAACTTTTTATATGGTGTTGCCAGCGAAAAGCGTTCATTATCCAATCTATTGATTGAGGATGACAGTTTACCGCATATTGAACAGCATAATATTTATGAACCGATCACTTTTTTTAATGATGGTAGAGAGGGCTATGATGTGCAATATATGAGTAAAGATGAGTTAATCGTTGATATTCTGAAACAGTATGAACGTTATATGAATCTGGCTTTAGATGATACGCACAGTTTGTTGTTGAATGATCTTTCTTAATTGAGATAAAGTGGTGTGGATCAATTCACACCACTTTTTTCGTATTTTTAACAAAAATTCGGTGATGATTAGTGAAAACAGTAGAAAAATACTCTACTGTTGATCTGACCCCGAAAAG